>NZ_JBEOUR010000044.1:0-30961 GCF_040302605.1 Microbacterium sp. NPDC097977 | reverse complement strand
TTTTCAAATGGGGGTCAGACTCCCAATATGAAGGATCCTGCGCGCCATCCGAGGCGGCGGGGGGCGTCTCGCCCCCCGAAGTGCAAGGCACGGCAGGGGCCGACACGACAGGGTCCGGCACGGCAGGGTCCGGCACGGCAGGGTCCGACACGGCAGCATGCGCCGCGATGTCGCCGGGGGGCCAGGGCTCGCCGCCGCGCACGCGGGGCAGCCCGCGCCTCAGCATCCGCGTCGCCATGACTACTTGTTCCGCGCCTCGAGTGCGGCGATCACCTTCGGGACGACGGTGAACAGATCGCCGACGACGCCGAAGTCCGCGACGTCGAAGATCGGCGCCTCCGCGTCCTTGTTGATCGCCACGATGTTCTTCGCGGTCTGCATGCCCGCCCGGTGCTGGATCGCGCCGGAGATGCCCAGCGCGACGTACAGCTGCGGCGACACCGAGACTCCGGTCTGGCCGACCTGATGCGACTGGGGGATGTAGCCGGCGTCGACCGCGGCGCGGGAGGCGCCGACGGCGGCCCCCAGAGCATCCGCCAGCTCCTCGACCAGCACGAACTTCTCCTTCGAGGCGAGTCCGCGTCCGCCCGAGACCACGCGCGTCGCACCGCGGAGCTCGGGCCGAGACGACGTCGCCTCGACGGCCTCGACCGCGCCGACCGTCGCGCTCGGCGCACCGGATGCCTCGACGTTCAGCGCCTCGACGGTCGGCGAGGACACAGCCTCGGCGCGGGCCTCGACCGCGCCCTGGCGCACCGTGATCACCGGCGCACCGAACGTGGGCGCCGAGTCGGTGAGGTACGCCCCGCCGTACACGGAGTGGTGGGCGAGCACCCCCTCGTCGTCACGGGAGACGCCGACCGCGTCGACCGAGAGCGCCAGCCGCGCGCGCACGGCGAAACGTCCGGCGATGTCGCGCCCGGCGATCGAGTTCGAGACCAGCACGGCGTCGGGATTCACCTGGGCGAAGGCCGCCTGCAGCGCATCGACGACCGGCACCGTGAGGACGGTCGCGTCGGCGGCGGCGGTGAGCACGACCGAGGCGCCGAGGGCGGCGACCTTCGACGCCGCTTGCTCGGACCCGCCGACCACGAGGGCGACGGGTGCTCCGACGGTCGAGGCGGCGCCGATCAGGGCCGCCGTGCTGCTCGCGGGTTCGCCGGCCGGGTCGAGATCGACCACGACGAGGATGGGGTGCTCGGGATACGACATGTCACACCAGCCTGTTCTGCACGAGGTACTCGACGAGCTTGTCGGCGGCGTCGCCCTCGTCGACGATCTTGACGCCGGCCGCGCGAGGGGGCTTCTCGGCCACCGTGGTCATGATCGTTCGCGGTGCCGCGACGGGATCCGCCGAGACCCCGAGGTCGTCGAGGGTGAGCACCTCGAGCGGCTTCTTCTTCGCCGCCATGATTCCCTTGAAGTTCGGGAAGCGCGCATCGGGCAGCGCCTCGGTGATCGAGATCACGGCCGGCAGCGATGCGGAGATCGACTGGCCGCCGGCATCCGCCCCTCGCATGCCCGTGACCGCGTCGGCCGTGATCTCGACGCTCGTGAGCGCCGTCGCCTGCGACCAGCCGAGATGCTCGGCGAGCATCGCCGCCATCACGCCGCCCGAGCCGTCGGTCGAGAGGTTGCCGGTGATCACGAGGTCGGGCTCGGCGCGGCGGATCGCGGCCGCCAGCGTCTCGGCGGTGAGGCCGAGATCGGCGCCCGCGAGCTGCTCGTCGGCGATGTGCACGGCCGACCCTGCTCCGATCGCGAGCGCCCGCCGCACCGACGCCGTCGACCCGGCCGGAGCCATCGCGAGCGCGACCACCTCGGTGCCCTCGTTCTTGTCGGCATGACTCAGCGCGACCTCGAGCGCGCGCTCGGTGATCTCATCGAGCACCAGGTCACCGGCACCGCGGTCGGCGAGGCCGGTCTCGAGATCCAGCTTGCGATCGCCATAGGTGTCAGGCACCTCTTTGACCAGGACGAAGATCTTCATCGATTGCTCCTCACGACTGCCTTGATTCTAGTCCCTTGATACTGAGTCCCAGCCGCTGAGCGACTGAGGTCCAGCCTCGCGCGGTCCGACGGCCGGTCGCTGCCACGGCGTCCCGATGCCCTACCGTAGAACCGTGAACCGACCGCGTCCGCTGCCCGTCGATCCGCTCGCCGAGGCGAAGCGGCAGTGGCTCGCGCACGGCTGGTCCGATGCCGCCGAGGGTATGACCGTCGTCACCTCGGTCATGCGGGCTCAGCAGCTGCTGCTCGCGCGAGTGGATGCGGCGCTGAAGCCCTTCGCACTCAGCTTCGCCCGGTACGAGATGCTGCGGCTGCTGGCCTTCAGCCGGTCGGGCCGTCTGCCCCTGTCGAGCGTCGTCGCCCGACTGCAGGTGCACGCGACGACCGTCACGAGCACCGCGGAACGGCTGGTGCGCGACGGACTCATCGTGCGCGAACCGCACCCGCACGACGGTCGCGCCGCGCTGCTCGCCCTCACCCCGTCGGGTCGCGAGCTCGTCGACCGCGCGACGCACGCCCTCAACGCCGAGGTCTTCGCCGACCCCGGTATGACCAGCGCGGATGCCGCCGAGCTCGTCGCGATCGTCGCGCGGATGCGCAAGGCCGCGGGCGACTTCACCGACCCCAAGCCCCAACCCGATCCGCTCTGACGTGGCCGAGTTCGCGCTCGAGAAGGTCATCGCCGCGCCGAGGCAGACGGTGTTCGCGCTCGCGCTCGACCCCGGACTGCACCTGCGATCGATGGCCCGATACGGCGAGACGATGCTCGAGGCGCCCGACGGCGGCGTGTTCACGGAGGGATCGACCGTGACCTGGCGGGCGCGGCATTTCGGCATCCCGTTCCGGCTGCGGACGATGGTGTACGACGTCGACGCCCCGAGCGGGTTCCGCGATCGGCAGCTCTCCGGTCCCTTCGGGGCGTTCCTGCACGTGCACGCGTTCGAGGAGCATCCCACCGGGACGTTGCTGCGCGACACCGTGATCTTCCACTCGCCTCTCGGTCCGATCGGGCGCCTCGTCGACCGCGTGTTCCTGCGCGAGTACATGCGGAGGCTGATCGAGGAGCGCAACGACCACCTGGCCTCCGAGGCCGAGGAGCGCGGGCGTACACTGCCCGCATGAGTGAACTGCGCCTGCACACCACCCTCGAAGGGCGCGGCCCCGCCGCCGCGATCATCCTCACCGACGAGCAGGTCGCCGAGCTCGGCGCCGGAAAGGCGTTCCCCGTCGTCGTCACGATCGGCGGCCACTCCGGTCGGCTGCGGGTCGCGCGCATGGGTGGGCAGAACATGATCGGCTTCAGCAAGGCCGTGCGCACCGAGTTCGGGGTCGAGATCGGCCAGGACGTCGATGCGGTCATCCGCGTGGACTCCGCCGAACGCGAGGTCGAGATCCCGCCCGCCCTCGCGGCGGCGCTCGACACGGATGCCGCGCTGCGCACCGCCTTCGACGCGCTGTCGTACTCGGCGCGCAAAGAGCACGCGCGCTCGGTCGCCGAGGCGAAGCAGGACACGACCCGGGAGCGCCGCGTCGAGAAGATCGTCGACGCGCTCCGCGGCTGAGGTCTCGGGCGTGCGCCGTTCACGATTCAGCATGAGCGGGTGCTCCGAGTGCCGGATCGGTGTCGAGGTAGGCATTCCGCGGCTTCTGTGCTGAATCGTGAACCCCGACCGGGCGCGCTCAGCGGTTCCGGAAGTCCGGAGCACGCTTCTCCCGGAAGGCCGACATGCCCTCCTTCTGGTCTTCGGTGTCGAACAGCGCGGCGAACGCGCTCTTCTCGTGAGCGAGCCCCTCGGCGAGAGTCGTCTCCATCGCGGCATCGAGCGCGGCCTTCGCGGCGAACACCGACGGCAGAGACTTCGACGCGATCGTCTCGGCGAGCGTGGTGGCTTCATCCTGCAGGTCGGATGCCGGCACGACGCGCGACACGAGCCCTGCGCGCTCGGCCTCCTCGGCGCCCATGAAGCGACCGGACAGCACGAGCTCGGCGGCCTTGTAGTACCCGACGGCGCGGATCAGTCGCTGCGTGCCGCCCATGCCCGGGATCACGCCGAGGTTGATCTCCGGCTGGCCGAACTTCGCCGTGTCGGCGGCGAGGATGATGTCGCACATCATCGCGAGCTCGCATCCTCCCCCGAGGGCGAAGCCCGAGACGGCGGCGATCACGGGCGTGCGCACAGCGGCGAAGTCACGCCAGACCCCGAAGTGGTCGGTCTCGAGCATCCCGGCGGCGGACATGCCCTCCATCTCCTTGATGTCGGCCCCGGCGGCGAACGCCTTCTCGGATCCCGTGACGACGATCGCGCCGACGCCGTCGTCCAGATCGAAGGCGACGGCGGCAGCGGTGACCTCTTCGGCGAGCCGGCTGTTCAGTGCGTTCAGAGCCTCGGGTCGGTCGAGGGTGATCCACCCGACTCGTCCGCGCTGCTCGACCAGGATCGTCTCGTACTCGGTCATCGTGAAGCCCTCTCCGTCGTGGTCATCTCAGTATGTCGCGGGGTGATCGTCGCGTTTCGTCTCGGGCGCTTCGCGGCCTCGCGCAACGGGCGGGTGTGGGGCGCTCCCCGGCCTCGCTCAACGGGCGGGTGTGGGGCGCTCCCCGGCCCCGCGCAACGGCCGGGGAGACCTCCGCCCGTCGAGCGAGCGAAGCGAGACGAAACGCGCGCGTCCCAGGCGCTCCCCTGCCCCGCGCAACACACGGGCAGACCTCCGCCCGTTGAGCCGACCGGGCAGACCTCCGCCCGTTGAGCGAGCGCAGCGAGACGAAACGCGCATGCCGGTTCACGAGTCACACGGCGCCGTCGCGGATGTCGGTGATGATGCCCGAGAAGTCGCGCGTCGCCCCCTCGCCCGCGGCGAACGCCGCATACAGCTGCTGCGCCAGCCGCCCCATGCGGGCATCGGTCCCGGTCTGATCGATCGCCTGCAGCGCGAGTCCCAGATCCTTCGCCATCAATGCTCCGGCGAAGCCCGGCCGGTAGTCGCGATTGGCCGGGCTCGCCGGCACCGGCCCCGGCACCGGGCAGTTCGTCGTGATCGACCAGCACTGTCCGGATGCCTGCGAGACGACGTCGAACAGCGCCTGGTGCTCGAGCCCGAGCCGCTCTCCCAGTACGAACGCCTCGGCGACGGCGATCTGCGACACCGCGAGCACCATGTTGTTGCAGACCTTCGCGGCCTGACCGAGCCCGGGTCCGCCGCAGTGCACGATGCGTTTTCCCATGACCTCGAGCAGCGGCATCGCAGCGGCGACGTCCTCGTCGGAGCCGCCGACCATGAACGCTAGGGTCCCGTTCTCGGCCCCGACGACGCCACCCGAGACGGGAGCATCGATGTTGCGGTGCCCCGCGGCGAGCGCGAGGGCGTGCGCGGCACGGGCCTCGTCGACCGCGATCGTCGACGACTCGATGAACAGCGTGTCGGGACGCGCGGCGGCCAGCAGCTCCGTGCGATACGCGTCGATCACGTGGCGGCCGGCGGGGAACATCGTGATGACGACATCGGCGTCGGCGACGGCATCCGCCCCGCTCGCCGCGATCGGGATGCCGGCGGCCTCGGCCGCCTCGATCGCCGCCGGCACGAGATCGAAGCCGTGCACCTCATGGCCTGCCGCGACCAGGTTCTTCGCCATCGGCAGACCCATATGGCCGAGGCCGAGGAACGCGACTCTGCTCGGCGACCCGGTCATGAGGCGCTCCGCATCGACACGGAGCCTGCGGGCCTCAGCATCTCGCGGCCGACGATCAGGCGCATGATCTCGTTGGTGCCCTCGAGGATCTGGTGCACCCGCAGATCGCGGACGACCCTCTCGATGCCGTAGTCCTGCAGGTATCCGTATCCGCCGTGCAGCTGCAGCGCCCGGTTCGCGACGTCGAAGCCCGCATCCGTCGCGAAGCGCTTGGCCATGGCGCAGCGCATCGTCGCATCCGGCGCCTGCTCGTCGACAGCCAGCGCGCCGTCGCGGACCATGAGACGCGCGGCCTGCAGATCGGTGCGCATGTCGGCGATCGCGAAGAGGATCGACTGCTTCTCAGCCAGGGGCTCGCCGAACGCGACCCGCTCGTGCACGTACTGCACGGCCCGGTCGAGCGCCCACTGGGCTCCGCCGAGCGAACAGGCGGCGATGTTGAGCCGGCCGCCGTTGAGCGCCGACATCGCGATCGCGAAGCCGCGCCCCTCGTCGCCCAGCACTCCGGATGCAGGGAGGCGGACGCCGTCGAGGATGACCTGACGGGTCGGCTGGGCGTGCCAGCCCATCTTCTTCTCGGGAGCGCCGAAGCTCAGTCCCTCGGCGTCGCCCGGGACGAGGAAGGCGCTGATTCCGCGTGCTCCCGGCTCGCCGGTGCGGGCCATCACCACGTAGACGGCGGCTTCGCCTGCGCCCGAGATGAACTGCTTGACGCCGGTGAGCACGAAGTCGTCGCCGTCGCGGACCGCGCTCGTGGCAATGTTCGCGGCATCCGACCCCGCGCCCGGCTCGGTGAGGCAGTAGCCGCCGAACTCCTCCATCGCGGTGAGCGTCGGCAGCCACTCGCCGCGCTGCGCGTCGTCGCCGTAGGTGTCGATCATCCAGACCACCATGTTGTGGATCGAGATGTACGCGGCGACCGCGGGATCGCCCTTGGCGAGCTCTTCGAAGATCGCGACCGTGTCGGAGCGGCTGAGGCCCGTGCCCCCGAAGTCCTCGCGCACGTAGATGCCGCCGAGTCCGAGCTCGCCGGCCTTGCCCAGCGACTCGCGGGGGAAGATGTGCTTCTCGTCGCGCTCGGCGGCGAAGGGGGCGAGCTCGGTGTCGGCGAACTCCCGGACGGCGTCGAGGATGGCCTCGCGCTCTTCGGCGGTGGTGGTGACGGTGGTCATTGTCATCGTGGTTCCTTGCGGGAGGTGTCGCGGGATCAGTGCATGGTGGGGATCACGAAGCTGGCGCCGTCGCGGATCCCCGCCGACGGCCAGCGACTCGTGACCGTCTTGGTCTTCGTGTAGAAGCGGAACGCGTCGGCGCCGTGCTGGTTCAGGTCGCCGAATCCGCTGCGCTTCCACCCGCCGAACGTGTAATACGCGATCGGCACGGGGATCGGCACGTTGACGCCGACCATGCCGACCTCGACACGGGCGGCGAAGTCGCGCGCGGCGTCGCCGTCGCGGGTGAAGATCGCGACGCCGTTGCCGTACTCGTGCTCCGAGGCCATGCGCAGCGCCTCCTCGTAGTCGGCGGCACGGGCGATCACGAGCACCGGACCGAAGATCTCCTCGCGGTAGATCGCCATGTCGGTCGTGACGTGATCGAAGAGGGTCGGCCCGAGGTAGAAACCCTCTTCGTGGCCCTCGACCGTGAAGCCGCGCCCGTCGGCGAGCAGGGTGGCCCCCTCATCGACACCCTGCTGGATATACCCGACGACCCGCTCGACCGCAGCGCGTGTGACGAGGGGCCCGTAGTCGACGTCGGGCGCGAGAGAGGGCCCGATCCGCAGCTGCGCCACCCGCTCGGTGAGCTTCGCGGCGAGAGCATCCGCCGTCTCCCGCCCCACCGGGACCGCGACCGAGATCGCCATGCAGCGCTCCCCCGCCGACCCGTACCCCGAGCCGATCAGCGCGTCGACGGCCTGGTCGAGGTCGGCGTCGGGCATCACGATCATGTGGTTCTTCGCGCCGCCGAAGCACTGCGCGCGCTTGCCGTGGGCGGCGGCCGTCGAGTAGATGTACTCGGCGATCGGCGTCGAGCCGACGAATCCGACGGCGCGGATGCGGTCGTCGGTGAGCAGGGTGTCGACGGCCTCCTTGTCGCCGTGCACGACGTTGAGGACGCCCGCGGGCAGGCCCGCTTCGAGGAACAGCTCGGCGAGGCGCACCGGCACCGAGGGGTCGCGCTCGCTGGGCTTGAGCACGACGGCGTTGCCGGCGGCGAGGGCGGGGCCCGCCTTCCACAGCGGGATCATGGCGGGGAAGTTGAACGGGGTGATCGCCGCGACGACTCCCAGCGGCTGGCGCATGGAGTAGACGTCGATGCCGGCGCCGGCACCGGTGGAGTACTCGCCCTTGAGCAGATGCGGGGCACCGGCGGAGAACTCGATGACCTCGAGTCCGCGCTGGATGTCTCCCTTCGCGTCGTCGACCGTCTTGCCGTGCTCGCTCGCGAGCAGCTCGGCCAGCGACTGCATCTCGCGCTGCGCCAGGTCGAGGAACCGCAGCAGCACCCTCGCGCGCTTCTGGGGGTTGGTCGCCGCCCACGCGACCTGCGCGGCCTCGGCGTCGGCGATCACGTCGCGGACCTCGTCGGCGGACGCGAGGGGAACGCGCGCCTGCACGGATCCGGTACTCGGGTCGAACACATCGGCGAAACGACCTCCCTCGGGGGTGAGGTGCGATCCGCCTACGAGATGGGGAATGGTGCGAGTCATTGTGCGATGTCCCTTCGCGCCGTCGTTGGCACTATGACGATGATAGTTCGCCCTCCGGATATTTACTAGGGTGTCCATCTATATTTCGTCCGGCACCCTCATGGTCCCTGGGGGTGCGCTTGGAAAGCGCTTCCCGATAGGCTGGGAGCGCAGATCAACGACGACCTACCCCGGGAGATCCATGCATTACGGCGCCGACTACAACCCCGAGCAGTGGCCACGAGAGGTGTGGCCCGAGGACGTCAGACTCATGCGCGAGGCAGGCGTCACCCTCGTGAGTCTGGGGATCTTCGCCTGGTCGCGCATCCAGCCGGCCGAGGGCGAGTTCGACTGGGACTGGCTCGACGAGATCATCGAGCTGCTGCACGAGGGCGGCATCGAGGTCGACCTCGCCACGGCGACCGCATCCCCTCCCCCCTGGGCCTCGGCCGCCTACCCGGAGATGCTGCCGCAGGATGCCGACGGCTCGACCTTCTGGCCGGGCAGCCGGCAGGCCTTCGCCCCGTCGTCGCCGATCTACCGCCGCCTCGCCGCCGAGCTCGTCACCGCCCTCGCCGAGCGCTATGCGCAGCATCCGGGCGTCACGCTCTGGCATGTCAACAACGAGTACGGATGCCACCTGCACTACGACTACTCCGACGCGGCGCGTGACCACTTCCGCACGTGGCTGCGCCGCAAGTACGAGACCATCGACGCGCTGAACCACGCCTGGGGAACCGACTTCTGGTCGCAGCGCTACACGGCGTTCGACGAGATCGTGCCGCCACGCAAAGCGCCGTACAGCATCAACCCGACCAGCGTGCTGGACTTCAAGCGCTTCACCTCCGACACCCTCCTCGAGCTGTACGTGATGGAGCGCGACATCATCCGCGCGGCAGGCGCCACGCAGCCGATCACCACCAACTTCATGGGCGCGTTCCCCCCGGCCGACTACTGGAAGTGGGCGGCGGAGGTCGACGTCATCTGCGACGACAACTACCCCGACCCCAACGACCCCGAATCGTTCCGGGGCGCGGCGTTCGCCCGCGAGCTGATGCGCGGGCTGAAGCCCGGGGTGCCGTGGCTGCTCACCGAGCAGTCCACGAACGCCCTGAACTGGCGCCCGACGAACGCGCCGAAGGCACCGGGGCAGATGGCCGCCATCAGCGCCCAGGCCGTGGGCCGCGGCGCCGACGCCATCATGTTCTTCCAGTGGCGGCAGTCCCGCCGCGGCAGCGAGAAGTTCCACTCCGCGATGCTGCCCCAGGCCGGGCGCGAGACCCGGACCTGGCGGGAGGTCACGGCTCTCGGCGCCCAGCTCGCACAGCTCCCTGATCTGCCCGACGTCACCTCGGGAGCGAAGATCGCCCTCGTCTTCGACTGGGAGAACTGGTGGGCGATCGACGGCCGGGACCACCCGATCGTGCTCGACTACCTCACGCTGTCCCACCGGTGGCACGCGGCACTCCACCGCCAGAACCTCTCGGTCGACATCGTGAACACGACGTCCGATCTGAGCGCCTACTCGCTCGTCGTCGCGCCGCAGCAGTACCTGCTCGGCGACGAGGGGGCCGCGAACCTCTCGAGCTACGTCGAACAGGGCGGCCACCTGTTCGTCTCGGCGTTCAGCGACGTCGTCGACCAGGACGACGCGTTCCGCGACGGCGGGTTCCTCGTGAGCCTGCGCGATGTGCTCGGCGTCGCGCTCGAGGACTTCGGGGCGCTCGTGCCGCCCGCGTCGGTGCGCGGTGCGGACTCGGCAGGAGAGGTCGCCAGCCACGCATCCGTCGGCGGCCCCGGACAGTCCGAGGCGCCGCTCGACAGCCCTGCAGGACGCATCGTCGGGCAGTACTTCGCCGAGGAGCTGCTGGTGCAGGATGCCGAGGTGCTCGGCCGCTTCACCGAGGGCCGCACCACCGGGCGCGCCGCACTCACCCGCCACACGTCCGGGACGGGCCGCGGGTACTACCTCGCGACCATCCCCGACGACGACGGCATGGCGGCCGTGCTCGGCTGGCTCGCGGCGGAGGCGGGCGTCGCCCCCGAGATCGAGGGACTGCCGGAGCACGTGGAGGTCGCCCGCCGCGGCAGCATCCTCACCGTCATCAACCACAGCACCCGGCCGTACGCCGTGGACGTCGAGGGCGTCGATCTGCTCAGCGGATCGACCGAACCGCGCCGCGAGCTCGACGCCTTCGGATGGGCGTTCATCGACACGGGCGCCGTCGGCGACACTCGGCGAGGCCGCTGACGCCTCGCGTTCCCCGGCCGTTCACCCCGTGGACACGTCGCCCGACTACAACTTCACATGCGCGGACACAGACTCAGACCGGATCGGGTAGTCACGTCATCCGCGCGACACGGCGAGCATCTGCTCCCGTCGCGGTGATCACACCGCGAAAGACCCCCGCCGAATCGGGTCGGCGGGGGTCTTCTCTGCTCTGCGGGGGCCGCGGACTACAGGCGCTCGATGATCGTCGCGTTCGCCATGCCGCCGCCCTCGCACATGGTCTGCAGACCGAACCGGCCGCCCACGGCGTCGAGCTGATCGATGAGCGTGCCCAGCAGACGGGTGCCGGACGAGCCGAGGGCATGCCCGAGCGCGATGGCGCCACCGCGCGGGTTGAGCTTCGCGGCATCCGCCCCCACCTCCGCCGCCCACGCGAGGGGCACCGACGCGAAGGCCTCGTTGACCTCGTACGCGTCGAGGTCGTCGATCGAGAGCCCCGTGCGTTCCAGGATGCGCCGTGTCGCGGGGATCGGCCCGGTGAGCATCATGAGCGGGTCGTCACCGACCACCGTGAAGGCGTGGAACCGCGCCCGTGGCGTGAGCCCCAGGGCGTCGGCACGCTCGGCGCTCATCAGCAGAGCGGCAGACGCCCCGTCGGTGAGCGGCGAGGAGTTCCCGGGGGTGATCCGCCAGTCCACCTCGGGAAAGCGGGCCGCGAGCGCATCCGTGCGGAACGCCGCCGGAAGCCCGGCGAGCCCCGCGGCCGTCGTGCCCGCGCGGACGGTCTCGTCGACGACGGCATCCGGTGCCTCCGCGACCGGGATGACCGTGCGGTCGAAGAACCCCTCGGTCCACGCGGCGGCGGCGCGACGGTGCGACTCGGCCGCGTACGCGTCGAGAGCCGCGCGGTCGAGACCCCAGCGGGCGGCGATCAGCTCGGCCGAGACGCCCTGATTCACGAGCCCCTCGGGGTAGCGTTCCCGCAGACGAGGCGACATCGGGGAACCGCCCGCGGCGGACGACCCCAGCGGCACCCTGCTCATCGACTCGACGCCGCCGACGATCACCGCGTCGTAGGCCCCGGCGATGATCCCCTGCGCGGCGAAGTGCACCGCCTGCTGGCTCGACCCGCACTGCCGGTCGATCGTCGTCGCGGGGATCGCCTCGTCGAAGCCGGCGGCGAGCACGGCCTGCCTGGCGATGTTCGACGACTGATCGCCGACCTGGCTCACGCACCCGAGCAGCACGTCATCGATCTGCCGCGATTCGAGACCGCTGCGCGCGAGGATCGCGGCGAGCGCTCCGGCCGCGAGATCGACCGGATGCACACCCGACAGGGCACCGCCCGGCTTGCCCCGCCCGACGGGGGTGCGGACGACATCGATCAGAACGGCTTCGCTGCGCGTGCTCATGAGACCCATTCTCTCCCCTCGCGGGGTGCGGGTCGCGGGGAGGCCGGAGCGGGACGCGGGCGGCCGGTGCGGGACGCGGGGAGGCGGGGTCGCGGGCGGCCGATGCGGGCGGTGGGCGGCCGATGAGCGGATGCCGTCTTCGCGCGCCGCGAAAACGAGGCGTCGACCCCGGCATCCGAAATACAATCGATCCTGCGCCCGCACCCTGGCGCGACACCCCCACCGTCGAGGCGTCCGTGACCCGGGCGACCGCACTCTCCGAGGACCCACCATGTCCAGCGAACCCATCACCGTCTCCATCCGCCGCGAGGTCGACCCCGAGCACGTGGCCGCCGCCACCGCGTGGGTGCAGACCGGCGTGAATCTCGCCCACCGGTACCCGGGATTCCTCGGCTCCGGCTGGGTGCGCGACGGCGAGGACTCGCACGTCTGGCACATGCTCTACCGCTTCACCGACGAGAAGTCGCTGATCGCGTGGGAGCAGTCGGGCGAGCGGGAGTGGTGGAAGTCGACCGGAGACCAGTTCGTGCGCAGCGAGCGCGTGAAGCGCCGCACCGGCATCGAAGGCTGGTTCGACGAGCCGACCACCGACACGATCACGCTGCCGCGCGCGGACGGATCGACGACCACGGTCGCGATGGTGAGCACGCCGCCGAGGTGGAAGCAGGCCATCTCGATCTGGCTCGGCTTCTTCCCCGTCAACCTGGCCTTCACGTACGCGATGAGCCCGGTTCCCGGCTGGAACGAGCTGCCCATCTGGCTGCGGGTGCTGGCGACGACCGTGGTGCTCACGCCGATCATGGCCTACTGGGTGCTGCCCTTCGTCACGCGGTCGCTGCGCCGCTGGCTCACTCGCTGACGCGAGACCGTCGCGCGCATCGGCCGACGCATCCGTCGCGGCCTCGTGCTGCCGCGTGCTGGCTCGGCGTGCTGGCTCGTGCTGGCGCCCTCCCAGACGGGATCACTTGCGCACCTCCCCGCCAGGCGGGGCCACTTGCGCAGCTCTCCCCCAGGCGGGGCACACAACTGCGGCCGGAACCCGCCACAGCCGCATCCGCCGCCTCGCGCTGCCGCACCCAGTCGGGGCCACTTGCGCACCTCTCCCCCAGGCGGGGCCACTTGCCCACCGGAATCGGACGTTACGGATGCAGAACTGACCCCGCGTAACCGCCGGATGCGCAAGTGGCCCCGCGCAGCGGCCGGGCACACAACTGCGGCCGGAACCCGCCACAGCCGCATCCGCCGCCTCGCGCTGCCGCACCCAGTCGGGGCCACTTGCGCACCTCCCCGCCAGGCGGGGCCACTTGCGCACCTCCCCGCCAGGCGGGGTCACTTGCGCACCGGAATCGGACGATTCGGATGGAGAACTGACCCCGCATAACGTGCGGATGCCGAACTGACCCCGCACAGACATCGGCAGGGCGCAACTGCGCCCGGAACGCACCGCAGTCGCCCCACGCCGCATCCGCTGCCTCGCGCTGCCACACCCAGGCGGGGCCACTTGCGCACCTCTCCCCCAGGCGGGGCCACTTGCGCACCGGAATCCGACGTTACGGATGCAGAACTGACCCCGCACAACCGCCGGATGCGCAACTGACCCCGCACAACCTCCGGATGCAGAACTGACCCCGCACGACCGCCGGATGCGGAACTGGCCCGGCACCGCGCGAGACGGCAGCCGGAACGCACCGCGCGAGACGCGGAGCCCGCCGCTCCGGCTCAGATCGCGGCGATCCGCCAGGATGCGGAGTGCTGGTCCCCGGGCTCGAGCACCACCAGGTCGGTCCCGGAGTTGAACGCGTCCGGCGGACAGGTCATCGGCTCGACCGCGAGGCCGATGCGGTGGATCGCGGCGATCTCGGGATTGTCGGCCGTGTGCACCTGCACCCAGGGGCAGCGCTCGTCGAACGTCATCGCGACGCCGGTTCCGGCATCCGTCACCAGGCGCACCTCGGCCACTCCGCCCTCGCGGGCGAGACCCGTAAAGGCGTGGTCGATGAAGACGTCGGCGACCGGGCGCGCGGCGCGGAAGTCCCACTGCGGATGCGCGGTCACGCCCTCCACCGCGACAGGACTCAGCCGATCGGGTGTCACCGTGAGCACGTCGGATGCGGGCAGAGTCAGCGTCCAGTCGTCGACCCGGCCGGGGCCTGCGACGAGGTACGGATGCGGTCCGGTGCCCCATGGCGCGGCATCCGCCCCGAGGTTGTGCGCGGTCACCGTCTGATGCAGCCCGTCGGCGTCGAGACGGTACTCGGTCTCGACCTCGACGCGGAACGGGTACCCGGTCTGCGGCTCGATGACGGCGGCGAGCACGACGCGGTCGTCGAGCACGAGACGGTCCTCGAACTCGGTCCACGACAGAAGTCCGTGCAGCGCCTGCCCCCGCGTCGGCTCGGTGAGGGCCAGCCGGTGCTCGACCCCGCCGAACGTGTAGCGGCCGTCGACGATGCGGTTCGGCCACGGCGCGAGGGTGGTGCCGCGGTATCCGGGGCGCACCTCGTCGGCGTCGAACGGCACGACCAGATCCCGCCCGTCGTGGGTGAGCACGCGCAGCGAGGCGCCGACGCTCGCGATGACCGCCTCGTACCCGTGAGCCGCGATGCGCAGCTGTCGGCCGGAGCGCAGACGTGCGGCGGCCACGGCATCGACGGCCGGTGCGGCGCCCTGCGTCATCACAGCCCCTGCGCGAGTCGGTAGTACGCCTGGTTCCAGCGCACCTGCTTCTGGAACTCGGGCAGCGTGGTGTCGTCGTCGATCACGAGCAGCTCGACCTCGGCCATCTCGGCGAAGTCGCGGAACGCCTCCAGGCCGACGGCCGTCGACATCACGGTGTGGTGCGCGGCACCCGCGGTCAGCCAGGCGGCGGCCGACGTGGTGAAGTCGGGCTGCGGCTTCCAGACGGCACGGCCGACGGGGAGCTTGGGCAGCGACTGACGCGGCGGCACGTTCTCGACGACGTTCGCGGTGAGGCGGAACCGGTCGCGCATGTCGCTGAGCGCGACGACGATCGCGGGCCCGGGGTCTGCCGTGAAGACCAGGCGCACCGGGTCGTCCTTGCCGCCGATGCCGAGCGGATGGATCTCGAGAGTGGGCTTCGCGGTCGTGAGCGACGGCGAGACCTCGAGCATGTGCGCGCCGAGGATCAGCTCGTCACCGGGCGTCATGTCGTAGGTGTAGTCCTCCATGAGGCTCGCCCCGCCGGGCAGGCCCGACCCCATGACGTTGGCGATCCGCACGAGGATCGCCGTCTTCCAGTCGCCCTCGGCACCGAATCCGTAGCCCTCGGCCATCAGACGCTGCACCGCGAGGCCGGGCAGCTGCGTCAGCGCACCGAGGTCCTCGAACGAGGTGGTGAAGGCGCCGAAGCCGCCCTCTTCGAGGAACGACCGCAGACCGATCTCGATCGCGGCGCCGTCGCGCAGCGACTGGTGGCGCTCGCCACCGCGGCGCAGTTCGGGCACGACCTCGTACAGCTCCTCGTACTCGGCCACGAGTGCGTCGATCTCGGGCGCGGATGCCGCGGCGACCGCATCCGCCAGGTCGTTCACGCCCCACGTGTTGACCTGTACGCCGAAGCGCAGCTCGGCTTCGGTCTTGTCGCCCTCGGTCACGGCGACGAAGCGCATGTTGTCGCCGAAGCGGGCGAGCTTGAGCGAACGCGAGGCGGCGAGGCCGGCCGCCGCGCGCTGCCAGGTGGCGATCTCCTGACGCACCCGAGGGTCGCTCGCATGGCCGACCACGGTCTTGCGCGGCACGCCGAGACGCGTCTGGATGTAGCCGAACTCCCGGTCGCCGTGCGCCGCCTGGTTCAGGTTCATGAAGTCGAAGTCGATGTCAGCCCAGGGCAGCTCGACGTTCGCCTGCGTGTGCAGGTGGGCGAGCGGCTTCTGCAGCGCGTCGAGACCGGCGATCCACATCTTCGCGGGGCTGAACGTGTGCATCCACGCGATCAGTCCGATCACCCTCTCGTCGGCGTTGGCCTCGAGAGCGGTGCGCTTGATGGCGGCGGAATCGGTGAGGACCGGCTTCCACACGATCTTCACCGGAACCTCCCCCGCCTCGTCGAGGAGGCGGGCGATCTCCTGAGACTGCTCGGCGACCTGCGCGAGCGTCTCGGGACCGTAGAGATGCTGACTCCCGGTGAGGAACCAGACCTCGTAGCCGTCGAGCGAGGTGGTGAGGGGGGTGCGGGGCATGGCGGATCCTTCGGTCTGGCGGGAACAGTTCAGAGAGCGGTGGTGGCGGCGGCCTCGACGGCGAGGCCTGCGCGGTAGCGGTCGAGATAGGCGGCGAATCCGGCGACGTCGGCAGGATCGGGCTCGGCCACGACGAGGGATGCCGAGGCGAAGACCTCGCCGACGAGGTACTCCCCCAGGGTGCGCGTGTCGGCATGGGCCAGATACGACGCGAGCACCGCGATGCCCCAGGCCCCGCCCTCCGCTGCCAGCTCGCCCACCGAGACCGGGGCATCCAGCGCGCCGGCGAGGAAGCGCTGCGCGACTCCCGCAGTACGGAACATGCCGCCGTGCGCGAACATGCGGTCGAGCCGCACGCCCTCGGCGGTGAGCACCTGCATCCCGAGCGCGAGTGTGCCGAAGACGCCGTACAGCTGCGCGCGCATGAAGTTCGCGAGGGTGAAGGCGCTGTCGGGGGTGCGCACGAAGAGCGGACGCCCCTCGGTGAGGCCGGCGATCGGCTCGCCCGCGAGATGGTTGTAGGCGAGCAGGCCACCGGCATCCGCCTCACCCTCGAGCGCCTCACGGAAGAGTGCGTCGAACACCGCATCGGCGTCGAGCGGCTGCCCGGCCGCGGCGGAGAAGCGGGTGAAGAGTCCGGCCCACGCGGCGAGCTCGCTCGCCCCGTTGTTGCAGTGCACCATCGCGACCGCGTCGCCGGCCGGGGTCGTCACCAGGTCGAGCTCGTGGTGCACCTGCGCCAGCGGACCCTCGAGGACGACCATCGCGAAGATGCTCGTCCCCGCCGAGACGTTGCCCGTGCGGGGCGACACCGAGTTCGTCGCGACCATGCCGGTTCCCGCATCTCCCTCGGGAGGACACAGCGGGATGCCGGGGCGCAGCGCGCCGGTCGGATCGAGCAGGGCCGCCCCGTCGGCGGTGAGCGTGCCGGCCTCGGCGCCGGCGGGGAGGACTTCAGGAAGAAGGTCTCTGGCGCTCGCCGGCAGGCGGTCGGCCGCGAGCGCGTCGTAGGCCTGCAGCATCCGCTCGTCGTAGTCGCCGGTCGCCGAATCGATCGGGAACATGCCGGATGCATCGCCGACACCGAGCACGCGACGGCCGGTGAGAGCCGTGTGGACGTATCCGGCGAGCGTGGTCACGAAGTCGAGCTGCGGCACGTGCTCCTCGCTGTCGACGACGGCCTGGTGCAGATGGGCGATCGACCAGCGCAGCGGGATGTTCACCCCGAGCAGCTCGGTCAGCTCCGCCGCGGCGACGCCCGTGTTGGTGTTGCGCCAGGTGCGGAACGGCACGAGCAGCTCGCTCTGCGCGTCGAACGCGAGGTATCCGTGCATCATCGCCGAGATACCGATGGCACCGAACGACTCGGGGCGCACGCCGTGCGCGCGCTCCGCGTCGGCGACGAGCCCGGCGTACGCAGCCTGCAGGCCCGCCCAGACCTCGTCGAGGTCGTAGGTCCAGAGGCCGCCCTCGAGGCGGTTCTCCCAGGCGAACGACCCGGTGGCGAGCACCTCGGTCGCATCCGATCCGATCAGGCACGCCTTGATGCGGGTCGAGCCGAGCTCGATGCCCAGGCTCGTGCGGCCGGCCACGATGTCGTCGCGGGCGGTGGTGCTGCGGGCGGTGGTGAGGGGGGTTGTGTCGCTCATCGTCGGGCGTCCGAGTTCTGTCCGTAGACGTTCTGGTAGCGGGCGAAGAGGCTGTCGATGGCCTCCTGCGGGAGGGGGATCAGGGGGCCCGCCTCGCGGGCGTGGTGCACGGTGCGGGCGACGTCCTCGACCATGACGGCCGCCTTCACGGCGTCCTTCGCATCGACGCCGATGGTGAAGGGGCCGTGGTTCTGCATCAGCACCGCCCGGCTGCGGTGGCCGGAGAGGGTCTGCACGATGCCCCGTCCGATCGAGTCGTCGCCGATGATCGCGAAGGGCCCGACGGGGATGGGTCCGCCGAACTCGTCGGCCATGGCCGTGATGACGCAGGGGATCTCCTCGCCGCGGGCCGCCCAGGCGACCGCGAAGGTCGAGTGCGTGTGCACGACGCCGCCGACCTCGGGCATGTGGCGATAGACGTAGGCGTGAGCCGCGGTGTCGCTGGAGGGCGAGCGATCGCTGCCCGGCGTTCCGGCGATCACGGCGCCGTCGAGGTCGCAGAGGATCATGTTCTCGGGCGCGAGGTCGTCGTAGCTGACGCCGGAGGGCTTGATCACGAACAGGTCGGCGCCGGGGACCCGCCCCGAGACGTTCCCGCCCGTCCAGACCACGAGTCCGTAGCGGACGAGCTCGCCGTGCAGGCGGGCGACGTCCTCGCGGACGGCCTGGATCGCTGCGGCGATCTCGGGGGAGAAGGCGGGGGCTTCGTTGCTCACGGGTACCTCGGAGTCGTCGGCGGCCACTGTGACCGGTCACAGAAGTGTGTCACGGGGGTGCGGCGGCGGTCAAGACGCGCGCTGTCGCCGCGTCCGGGCGGGGTCAGTTTCGCACCGCACACCCAGGCGGGGTCAGTTTCGCATCGGATATGGCCGATCAACGTGCGAAATCGACCCCGCCTGCGATTCCCGTGCGAAATCGACCCCGCGCCGCGACGGCACGGGACGGGACGGGACAGGTCGGCACGGCGCGAGACGGGACGGGACGGGACGGGACGGGACAGCACGGCACGGGTCGGCACACCGAATCCCGGGTCAGCGCGGCGGGGCGACCGAATCCCGGGTGACCAGCACCGGCGCCACGGGAGGGAGATCGGATGCCGGAGCCTCCACGCTGCCCGCCAGCACCGCGGCCACCGCACGACGCGCCAACTCCGCGAAGTCCTGTCGCACGGTCGTGAGCTTCGGCCAGTAGTAGGCGGCGTCCGGGGTGTCGTCGAATCCCACCACGCTGATGTCGCCCGGCACGGCGAGACCCGCTTCGTGCAGACCGCCGAGCAACCCGAGAGCCATCTGGTCGTTCGCCACGAACACGGCCGTCACGCCCGATCCGCGCACGGCCTCGACCGCCGCGTAGCCCGAGCCCGCGGTCCAGTCGCCCTCGAACACGGGCCCGGCGGCGAGCCCTCTCGCGGCGAGCTCGGCGGCGAATCCCTCGGCGCGGGACTCGGCCTCGAGCCAGTCGGCGGGTCCGGCGAGGTGCGCGATGCGCGTGTGACCGGCGTCGGCGAGCGCCGCGACCGCGAGCCGGGCTCCCGCCGCCTGATCGACCGAGAGGCCGCGAGCGCCCCGGTCGGCCGCGTGCAGCGTGACGACCGGAACCCCGATGCGCACCTCGTCGAGCGCGTCGAGGGTGTGGGCATGAGGTGCGACGACGACGATGCCCTCGACGCCCTGCATCACGAGGTGGTCGACGGCGGCGACCACGGCATCCGCATCACCCGCGTCCGCGAAGGCCGCACTCAGCCAGTACCCGGCCTCACGGGCCGAGGCCTCGAGCGCGGCGATGCTGCGCGAGGGTCCGTAGTGCAGCGCGTCGGTCGCCAGCACACCGAGAGTGCGGGAGCGCCGGGTCCCCAGCGCCCTGGCCGCGTTGTTCATGCGGTATCCCAGCTCGGCCATGGCGGCGAGCACCCGCTCCCTGGTCTCGGTCGCGACCTCGGGATGGTCGTTGAGCACCCGGGAGACCGTCTGCCGCGACACCCCGGCACGAGAGGCGACATCGCGCACACCGACGGTGCGCGGGGGCTCGCTGTTCGTGTCACTCACGCCGACGAGTGTATGCCGCACGGCCCCGACTCCCCGCCTTCGTGCCACTCTGGTGACATGCGCATCGCACTCACCGGATCATCGGGCAAGCTCGGCAGCGTCGTCGCGCGGGAGCTCCGCGCCCGCGGGTACGAGGTCATCGGCATGGACGTCGCGGGCACCCGCGGCCCCGACTTCGTGCAGGTCGACCTCACGGACTACGGCCAGGTCGTGGATGCGCTCGGCGCCGTCGGCGACCGCCATGACGGCATCGACGCCGTGGTGCATCTCGGCGCGATCCCCGCGCCGGGCATCCGCAGCGACGTCGCAACCTTCCACAACAACATGCCGGCGACGTTCAACGTGTTCTGGGCGGCGGTGCGCCTCGGCATCCGCCGCGTCGTCTACGCGTCGAGCGAGACGGTCCTCGGCCTGCCTTTCGACGTGCCGCCGCCCTACGTGCCCGTCGACGAGGACTACCCCGCCCGCCCCGAATCGGTGTACTCGCTGGTCAAGACGCTCGAGGAGCGCCTGGCGACCGAGCTCGTGCGCTGGCATCCCGACCTGTCGATCACGGCGCTGCGCTTCTCGAACGTGATGAACCCCGCGGACTATGCCGAGTTCCCGGACTTCGACGCCGACGCCCTGCGTCGCAAGTGGAACCTCTGGGGCTACATCGACGCCCGTGACGGGGCCCAGGCCGTGCAGCGCGCCCTCGAGGTCGCAGCTCCCGGCTTCGACACCTTCATCATCGCGGCGGCCGACACCGTGATGTCGCGACCGAACGCCGAACTGCTCGCCGAGGTCTTCCCCGACGTGCCGCACGCCCGCGAGTTCGGTCCGAACGAGACGCTGCTCTCGATCGACAAGGCCCGCCGCGTGCTCGGCTTCGATCCTCAGCACTCCTGGCGCGACCACGTCTGAACGGACGGAACAGCCGCCCCGCGGAACCGCGCGGAACCCAGGCGCGGCTCACCGCCGGGCGATGGTCGATCCCCTGATCACGAGCCGCACCGGCAGGTGGTGCGCACCCTCGCCGACATCGATGCCGTCGATCGCGTCGAACACCCGCAGAGCGGCCTGACGACCGAGCTGCTGCAGGTTGGCGTCGATGCTGGTGAGCTCGGGCCTCGCGTTGGTGGCGAGCACCTCCCAGTTGTCGTACCCGATCACTGCGAGGTCGTCGGGCACCGTGCGGCCCAGATCCCGCGCCGAGTCGAGCACACCACGGGCGATCTGGTCGGACCCGCAGAACACGGCATCGATGTCGGGATGCCGCTGCAGCAGCATCGCGGCGGCATCGCGGCCCCAGTGCTCCGTCCACTCCGAGAACATGGGCTCGCCCACGAGTTCGAGTCCTGCCTCGCCGAGCGCGGCCCTGGCCCCCGCGAGGCGGTCCTGCGCAGCGGCATAGCCGGGGTCGCCCGAGATGTGCGCGATGCGCCGCCGCCCGCAGGCGAGCAGATGCTCGATCGCGAGACGCCCTCCGGCGTAGTTGTCGGGGGTCAGCGACAGGTCGCGCGGGTCGTCGGACGGCGCATACGCGTAGACGACCGGCACGGGGAGCTCCTGGCCGAGCGACGGCCGCGGATCCGTCTGCCGACCGACGACGATGATCCCGTCGACCCGGCGGCTCAGCAGCTCCTTGAGGTGGTGCTGCTCGCGGATCGCGTCGCCGCGCGCGTCGCACAGGAAGACATTGATGCGGCCGGCACCGAAAGCATCCTCCGCCCCCATCAGGATCGGGAGCATGAACCGGCCCTCGAGGTCGCTCGTGAGCAACCCGACAGTGCCGGTGCGCCCGGCGAGCAGTCCCCGAGCCATGGCGTTCGGAGTGAAGGACAGCTCGTCTGCGATCGCCCGCACCTTGGCACGGGTCGCGGCCGAGACATCACCCCGATCGTTCAGTGCCTTGGACGCTGTCGATATCGACACTCCGGCCCGCGCGGCGACATCGCCGAGGGTCACCGCCCGTGCTGCATTCGCGTCGCTCATCCCACTCCCTGTTGCTGAAAGGTTATCGGAACGAGGGTTGACGCCCCCGCAGAAACCACGCTATACCTTTTCGAAAGGGTTTTCGTTAATTTCGAAGAACCCGATCTCCACACCATCTCCACACCGGCGCTGCACGGTCGAAGCGCCACACCGCATCCGCTCGAAGACGAGCCAAGAGGAGTCCCCCACCATGATCACCACCCGCACTCACGCCGTGCGCCGAGCATCCGCCGCCGCCATCGCCGCCGGCCTGCTCCTCGGCGGCCTCGCCGCCTGCGCACCCGCCGCAGACGAGGCCTCGAACGAGCCGATCACGGCGGAGGGGACCGACGACGGCACGACGCTGACGCTGTGGACCCGCGCGCCCATCGAGCGCCAGGCCAAGCTGCTCGTCGACGCCTACAACGCGAGCCACGAGAACCAGGTCGAGCTCACGGTCGTGCCCAACGACGACTATGTCGCCAAGGTCGGCGCCGCAGCCGGCTCGGGAGGGCTGCCCGACCTCTTCGCCGCCGACATCGTCTATGTGCCGAACTGGGCCCAGCAGGGACTCTTCCAGGACATGTCCGAGCAGATCGACGGCCTCGACTTCAAAGACGAGATCAACCCCGGCCACCTGGCGGCGGGCACGGTCGACGACGCGGAGTACGTGCTGCCGTTCGCCCTCGACCTCTCGATGCTCTTCTGGAACAAGGAGCTCTTCGCCGAGGCGGGCCTCGACCCCGAGAAGGCACCGGCCACGCTCGAGGAGTTCTCCGAGGCGGCCATGGCCGTGCAGGCTCTGAACAAGCCCGACACCTACGGCACGGCGACGGGCCTGAACTGCGGCGGATGCCTGGTGTTCACCTGGTTCCCCTCGATCTGGGCATCCGGTGACGAGGTCATGAACGACGACGGCACCGAGTCGCTGCTCGACGGAGACTCCGCCCAGGCGGTGTACGACACGTGGGCCGGGCTCGAAGAGGCCGGAGCCGTGCTCCCCAGCTCGACCGACGAGGCCGGCCCGACGTGGACGGCCGCGTTCAGCGAGGGCAAGGTCGGCGTGATGCCCTTCCCCGCCACCCTGCTCCCGTCTCTCGACTTCGACGCCGGCGTCGCCGGCATCCCCGGTGTCGACGGAGGCGTCTCGACCTTCGTCGGAGGCGACGGGATCGGCATCTCGAAGGACTCGAAGAAGGCAGCGCAGGCCTGGAACTTCCTCAACTGGATGATGTCGGAGGACGCTCAGGTCGAGGTGCTCGCGAAAGACGGCAACGCCGTGTCGCGCGGTGACCTCGCCGACAACGAGTACTCCTCCGCCGACCCGAGGCTCGTCACGATCAACGAGGTGGCGGCCAAGGGCGACACCCCGGTGGCGCTCAACTTCCAGCAGGCCTTCAACGCTCCGGGCAGCCCCTGGCTCACGCTGATCCGCAACGCGGTGCTCAACGGCGAGGACTCGGTGCCGGCCGACAACGAGGAGATCACCGCGATCCTCTCGCAGTGACCACGGATGCGGGGGCGGAGCGAACGCGCCGCCCCCGCATCCGTCCCGCACGTCCCGCACTCCCGATCGAAAGAGACCGAGATGACCCAGACCGCACCCCTCTTGCGGCGCCGCAGACCGCGCACCGCGTTCGGCGGCCCGGTGCAGGGCTGGCTCTATGCCGCCCCCACCGCGATCTTCGTCGCCCTGCTGTTCGTCGTGCCGCTGGTGCTGGTGGTGCAGATGTCGGCCTCCGATTGGCCTCTGCTCAGCGGCAACCGGGGCATCAACTTCCCCGAGAACTACGCGGATGCCGTCACCCACCGCCTCTTCTGGGACTCGATCCGCTTCACGCTGCTCTACACCGTCATCACGACCGTCATCCTGATCGGTCTCGGCCTCGGGCTCGCCCTGCTCGTGCAGGAGTCGACGCGGTGGAAGGGCTTCCTGCGCACCGCCTTCCTGATCCCCAGCGCGCTCGGCCTCGCGTCGGCGTCGCTGCTGTTCTACGTGCTGTACTCCCCCATCGCCGGCCCCTTCGCCGGCCTGATGAAGTCGTGGGGCATCACGTTCCTCGGCACGCCGGAGGGGGCGCTGTGGTCGACGATCTTCCTCATCGTGTGGCGCTTCGCCGGCTTCTACATGCTGCTGATGCTCGTGGGTCTGCAGGGCATCCCCGACGACATCTACGAGGCCGCGCGCATCGACGGCTCGAGCCCGTGGCAGACGTTCCGCCACATCACGGTGCCGCTGCTCAAGCCGACGTTCGCGCTCACCACCGTGATGTGCGTGACCGGGTCGCTGCTCGCCTTCGAGCAGTTCTACATCCTCACCAAGGGCGGCCCCGACAACAGCACGATGACGGTCGTGCAGCTCATCTACAACGTGGCCTTCCAGGGCCAGAACAGCCTCGGCATCGCCGGAGCCCTCTCGGTGATCGTGCTCCTCGCACTCATCGTCATCAACGTCTTCCAGTTGCGCGCCTTCCGGCGTCCGGATGAGAGCTGAGAACCATGACCGAAACGCTCACCCGCACGATCGTCGCGCCGAACAGTCAGCCCGTCGCACCCCGATACCGCTCGACGGCGATGCGCGTCATCTTCGGCATCCCGTACTGGGTGTTCACCACCGCGCTCGCCGTGATCTTCCTCTATCCCCTCATCTGGACGGCCGTGTCGTCGCTCAGCCCGGTGGCGGGCACCAGCCAGACCGACGGCTGGGGCTTCGGCAACTACATCGCCCTCGGCGACTACCAGGCCGGCATCTGGGTGTACCTCGGCAACTCGCTGTTCGTCTCGGTCCTCACCGTCGCGCTCACCCTGTTCATCTCGCTGCTGGGCGGCTACGCATTCGCGCGCTTCTCTTTCCCCGGCAAGAACGCGCTGTTCCTGCTGACCCTCGCGATCCTGATGGTGCCGTATGCCACGCTGCTGATCCCGCTGTACGTGATCCTGAACGCGGTCGGCCTGCAGAACTCGCTCGTCGGGGTCGCCCTCGTGATCACGATGTTCCAGCTGCCGTTCTCGATGTTCATGATGCGCATCTCGTTCGAGTCGATCCCGAAGGAGATGGACGAGGCGGCGATGGTCGACGGATGCTCCAGCTGGGGTGCCCTCTGGCGCGTGCTGCTGCCCGCGGTCAAGCCCGGCCTCGTGACCGTCGGACTGTTCGCGTTCCTCACCGCGTGGAACGACTTCATGGCCCCGCTGATCCTCATCAACGACACCAACCGCATGACGCTGCCGCTCGCGGTCGCGAACCTCCGAGGACAGGTGCAGGGAGTGGTCGACTACGGCGCCACCGAGGCGGGGGTCGTCGTGCTGGCGCTCCCCTGCATCCTGCTCTTCCTGATCCTGCAACGACACTACGTGCGCGGATTCATGTCCGGCGCCTTCAAGGGATGACCATGTTCGACACCACCGCACCCGCCGCTCCGGTGGTCCCCACCCGCGGACGCCTGCGCCCTCTCGGCCTCGACGAGGTCTCGATCACCGGTGGATTCTGGGGCGAGCGGCAGGCCGTCAACGGGTCGGCCACGCTCGCGCACATCGAATCGCGACTCGAATCGGAGGGCTGGCTGCCCAACTTCGACCTCGCGGCCGCCGGCTCGCTGCCGGCCGGACGCCGCGGACGCGAGTTCTCCGACTCCGAGATCTACAAGTACCTCGAGGCGCTCGCGTGGGAGATCGGCCGCACGGATGCCGGGGCCGACGACGACCTCGAGCGGCGATTCCGTCGCATCGTCGAGCGGGTCGGCGCCGCGCAGGAACCCGACGGGTACCTCGACACGATGTTCGGACGCGAGGGTCAGGACGAACGGTGGACAGCGCTGCAGTGGGGCCACGAGCTGTACTGCCTCGGACACCTGTTCCAGGCGGCCGTCGCGCGGATCCGCACGCGACCCGAGGCGGATGACGGGCTGATCGACATCGCCCGCCGCGCCGCCGACCTCGTCTGCCGCGAGTTCGGCGCGGACGGACGCGACGCGATCTGCGGGCACTCCGAGGTCGAGGTGGGCCTGGCGGAGCTGGGCCGAGCGCTCGGCGAGAGGCGCTACATCGATCAGGCCGCCCTGTTCGTCGAGCGGCACGGCCGCGGCTCGCTGGGCGAGATCGAGTGGGGACGCAGCTACTTCCAGGACGACGTGTCGGTGCGCGACGCCGAGGCGCTGCGCGGGCACTCGGTGCGCGCCAACTACCTCTCCGCCGCCGCCGCCGACGTGGCGACCGAGCTGTCGGATGCGTCGCTGCTCGACGCCCTGCGCGCGCAGTGGGATCGCACGGTCGAGCGCCGCACCTACGTCACGGGCGGCCAGGGGTCGCACCATCAGGACGAGGCGTTCGGCGACGACTGGGAGCTGCCGTCGGATCGCGCCTACTCCGAGACCTGCGCGGGGATCGGATCGATCATGTTCTCGTGGCGCCTGCTGCTCGCGACCGGCGAGGCGCAGTACGCCGACCTGATCGAGCGCACGCTGTTCAACGTGGTCGCGACCTCTCCGGGGTCGGACGGCCGCTCGTTCTTCTACGCCAACACGCTGCATCAGCGCACGCCGGGGATTCCCGCAGACCCGGACGCGACCTCCCCCCGCGCCTCGTCATCGCTGCGGGCACCGTGGTTCGAGGTGTCCTGCTGCCCCCCGAACGTAGCGCGCACCTTCGCGAGCCTCGCCGCCTACGTCGCGACGGCCGATGACGACGGCGTGCAGCTGCACCAGTACGCGCCGTCGACCGTGCGCACGACGCTGCCGGACGGCCGGGTCGTCGCGTTCGACGTGTCGACCACCTACCCCGCCGAGGGGGTCGTGCGGATCACGATCACCGAAGACGCCGAGTTCGCCCTGACGCTGCGCGTGCCCTCCTGGGCCTCGGGGGCGACGGTGCGCGTGCACAGCGGCGACGAGGCGCGCGAGTCCGCTGCGCCCGCGGGCGTGTTCCGAGTCGCTGAGGCGTTCCGCGCCGGCGACGTCGTCGAGCTGACGCTGCCGATCGTGGCGCGCGCCACGTCACCGCATCCGATGGTCGATGCCGTGCGGGGCAGCGTCGTGATCGAACGGGGCCCCGAGGTCCTGGCGCTCGAGTCGATCGACCTCGGCGCCGACGTCGGAGACGCGGTCGTCGCCGGAGAGCCCGTCGAGCGGGACGGTCACGTCGTGCTGCCGGTGCGGCATCGCTCGACGGGAGAGGCATCCGACGCGCCCCTGGTCGCCTACCACGACTGGGCTCGGCGCGGCCCGTCGACGATGCGGGTGTGGATCCCGACGAGCTGACGCAGCCGCATCTCGCGCACGCGAACGGCCCCCTCTCGATCGAGAGGGGGCCGTTCGTCGATGGCGTCTGGACGCCGCTACTCCCGCTTGCGGATCACCGCCCGCTGCAGCAGCACGAACACGAGCAGGATGCCTCCGGTGATGATCGTCGTCATCTCGGGCGGGATGCCGCCGTCGCGCGTGATCAGCACGTTCATGAGTCCGAGCACCAGTGCGCCGATCACAGATCCGAGCACGTAGCCGTACGCACCGGTCAGCACGGTTCCGCCGATGACGGCCGCGGCGATCGCGTCGAGCTCCCACCCGATGCCGGTGATGTTCTGCGCCGTGCCCAGTCGTGCCGTGTACAGCACCGCGGCGAGACCGGCGAGACCACCGCTGATCACGTAGACCAGGACCTTGGTGCGCTGCACGGGCAGCCCCATCAGCAGTGCCGAGTTCTCGGATCCGCCGATCGCATAGACGGTGCGTCCGGTGCGGGTGCGGTGCAGCACGAAGAACGCGACCGCCACGACGATCACCGCGATGAGCACCGCCGGGGTGATGACGAGGTCGTTCACCTTCGGCCCGTCGATGATCTTCAGCTGCGACCCGATCCAGCGGATCGGGGAGTCCTCGCCCAGCCGCTCCGGCTTGGTGCTGAGCAGCGAGGCGAGCCCTCGGCCGAGGAACATCATCGCGAGTGTCGCGATGAACGGCTGCACGTTGAAGTACCGGATCAGAACGCCCGAGACGACCCCGAACAGCATGCCGATCACGATCATCGCGACGATGACCGCGAACGCGTTCCATCCCGCGTTCGAGAGCATCACGCCGGCGACCGACGAGACCGCGATGACGGATCCCACGGAGAGGTCGATGCCTCCGGTCAGGATGACGAAGGTCAGTGCGACGGCCAGCACGATCAGGTGCGCGTTGTTGATGAGCAGGTTCGACAGCGTGTTGAACTGCAGGATGCGGCCGTACGCCACCTCTCCGAAGATCACCATGCCGACGAAGATCACGACCGAGGCGACGGTCGGCAGCACCGACGGGTTGGCACGGATCATGCGCTGCACACGGTCGAGGAGCGTCTCCGTCGAGCGTGCGGTGGGACGGGGTTCGACGGTCAGGGCGGTCATGCCGACACCTCTTCCTTCTGCAGCAGCTGTTCGACCGGACGCTCCCGGCGTCGACGTGTGAACCAGCTGCGCACCCGCTGCGACTGCAGCAGGCACAGCACGACGATGACGATGGCCTTGAAGGCCGGGGTGGCCGACGACGAGACGCCGAGGTACAGCACGGTCTTGTCGAGGGTGGCGATGAGGAGGGCGCCGACGAACGCGCCGCTCAGCGAGAACTTGCCGCCCGCGAGCGAGGCGCCGCCGATCACGACCGCCAGGATCGCATCGAGTTCGAGCTGGTATCCGGTGCGGGAGATGTCGACGGTCATGACGCTGCCGACCGACATGATGCCGGCGACCCCGGCGAGGATGCCGCTCATGATGTACGCGGTGAGCAGCAGCCCCTTCGGCTTGATGCCGGCCATGCGGCTCGCCTTGGGGTTGATCCCGATCGCCTCGATCATGAGGCCGAGCGCACTGCGCCTGACCACCCACCCGACCGCGATCACGATGAGGACGGCGAGGATGAACACGACGGGGATGCCGATCACGAAGCCGTTCGCGATCCACCGGAACGAGTCGTTCGAGGCGGTGGTGTTCTGCCCGCCGGTGATCACCTTGGCGATCCCTCGACCGGCGAGCATGAGCACCAGCGTGGCGATGAAGGGCTGCAGCCCGACGTAGGCGACGAGCAGTCCGTTGACCGCACCGAGGATGCCGGTGATCACCAGCGCCAGTCCGACGGCGGCGAGCGCCGCGCCGAACGAGTCGCCGGCCGCGCTGAGGAACTCCATCGAGACCGCGCCGGCGACGGCCATGAGCGAGCCGACGGAGAGGTCGATGCCGCCGGTGGCGATGACCAGCGACATCCCGATCGCGATCATCATCACCGGGGCGGCCTGGCGCAGGATGTCGACGAGGTTGCCGACGAGGTTGCCGTTGTTGGGGTTGATCGAGAGCGCGAGGTACGTCGGATCCTTGACGACGTTCAGGGCGAGCAGCGCGAGGATCGCGACGATCCCCCAGAAGAAAGGCTTGTGGATCAGATCCCGCCAGATGGCGGTGCCGGCTGACGCGGTCATCGCGCTGCCTCCTTGTCGGTCGTGGGGGCGATGCTATCGGTCACTGCACCGTCGGCGTCGTCGAGGGTCTCGGCCGCGGCGTCCACACCGTGGGCGGCGATGACGTCGACGATCACCTGCGCGGTGACGTCGGGACCGTTCTGGATCTCGCCGATCTTGCGATGGTCCTTCAGCACGACGATCCGCTCGGACAGTCGCACGACCTCCTCCAGCTCCGACGAGATGAACACGACCGCGACTCCCTCTTCGGCGAGCTCGGCCACGGCCTCCTGGATCTCGGCCTTGGCGCCGACGTCGATGCCGCGGGTCGGCTCGTCGAGGATCAGCAGCTCGGGCTGCGTCGCGAGCCAACGTCCGAGCAGCACCTTCTGCTGGTTGCCGCCCGAGAGGTTCTTGATCATGCGATCGGGGTCGGCCGGTCGCACGTGGAACTGCTCGATGTAGCGGTCGACGATCGCGTCCTGCTCCTTGCGGCTCATCGGCCGCGCCCAGCCGCGCTCGGCCTGCACCGCGAGGATGATGTTCTCTCGCACGGTCAGGTCGCCGATGATCCCCTCGTCGCGGCGGTTCTCGGTCGAGAAGGCGAGCCGTCGGGGCAGTGCGTCGGCGGGCGAGCGGAGATCCACACGCTGCCCGTGCAGTTCGATGGAGCCTTCGTCGGCGCGATCCGCGCCGTACAGCAACCTCGCGAGCTCGGTGCGGCCGGAGCCGAGCAGACCCGCGAATCCGACCACCTCGCCGGGGCGGATGTCGATGTCGGTCGCCTCGACCGCACCCCGTCTGGCGATCCCGGTCGCCGACAGCAGCGGCTGCTCGGCGGGGTCGCGCGGCTCGCGGCGTCGGTTGCCGCCGAGCGAGGTGAGGGTGTCGAGATCCTTGCCGATCATCTTCGAGATGAGGGCGTGCCGGTCGAGCTCCCGAGTGAGGTACTCGCCCTCGTACCGTCCGTTGCGCAGCACCGTGAGACGGTCGCTGATCGCATAGACCTGGTCGAGGAAGTGCGAGACGAACAGGATCGCGACCCCCTGGTCGCGCAGCGAGCGGATGACGGTGAACAGCCCCTCGACCTCGGCCGCGTCGAGGCTCGAGGTGGGCTCGTCGAGGATGAGGACCTTGGCCTTGATCGCCATCGCCCGGCTGATGGCCACGAGCTGCTGCAGGGCGATCGAGAGCGTCGACAGGGGCTTGCGGGTGTCGAGGTGGCCGAGTCCGAGACGCTCGAGCGCCTCGCCGGCCGCGCGATGGGTCGCCGTCCAGTTGATGCCGAACACGCCCCTGCGCTCGTGGCCGAGCATCACGTTCTCACCGATCGAGAGGTTGGGGGCGAGGTTGACCTCCTGGTACACCGTCGAGATCCCGGCATCCTGCGCGTCGCCGGCGCCGCCGAAGCTGCGCGCGCTGCCTGCGACGACGATCGAGCCGGAGTCGATGCGGTACACGCCGGTCAGTGCCTTGATGAGCGTCGACTTGCCCGCGCCGTTCTCACCCATGAGCGCGTGCACCTCGCCGGGGAACAGGCGGAAGTCGACGGCGTCGAGGGCCTTCACACCGGGGAACTCGATGGAGATTCCGCGCATCTCGACGAGGGGAAATTCTTCGTTCATGGGTCTCTCCGTCCGGGAGAGTCCGGGTGGCGCAGCGTCTGC
>NZ_JBEOUR010000043.1:0-32545 GCF_040302605.1 Microbacterium sp. NPDC097977 | reverse complement strand
ATGCCAACGCGTCGTCGTCACGGCCTCGAGGTGTCGGTGCGGCGCTGCGCTCGCGCCTCCTGCTCATCCGGCTGTGGCGGGAGGCGCGTCGGCGGACGGCGCAGCGGCGCCGGCGGGCGTGAGCACCGCCTTCTCGGACTTCTGAGAGCCACGCGCGAAGCGGATGAAGTGGCGCTCGACGAGCATCCAGCTCAGCCAGCCCAGGGCGAACGTCACCACGGTCGTGATGCCCGTGTAGACCGCGATCCCGAGACCCGCTCCGCCGAGGATCACCACGAGCTGCTGCACCGGCCAGGCGTAGATGTAGAAGCCGTACGAGACGTCGTTGCGCGCGATCCATGCCGGCTGCGGGATCACCGTCGACAGGTAGAGCAGCGCGTAGCCGATGAGGGGCGCGGCGATCGGTCCGCCTGCGACGGGGACGAACACCATCAGCACGGCAGCGAGCGGGATGCTGATCATCCCCACCAACGGCACCAGACCCCATCGCTGCACGACCAGGTAGATCAGCGACCCGCCCAGGAAGTAGGGCAGCAGGCGGCTGAAGAGGCCGAAGTTGCCGTCGAGGCCCCCGGTCACGCCCATGGCGTAGCAGACACGCACGATCACGGACGCCGCCCAGAGACCCGCGACGACGGAGATGGACCGCCGGAACACGGCGAGACCGCCCAGCACCCAGACGCTCAGGTAGCAGAGGAACTCGAAGTAGAGGGTCCACAGCGAGCCGTTCCAGGCGTTCGGATACGGCACGTCGGAGAGCGACGTGCCGATCTGATAGTGCTCGATGCGGAGGAAGAGGTTGCCCCAGACATACTCGAGCGGAGTCGGGTCCGTCGTGAAGTAGCCGGCGAGGCTCCCGTGTGTGAGGAGCTGTGCGATCGGGCCGAACACGAGCGCCGTGACCAGCAGGCACACCACGAACGCCGGCATGATGCGCGCGATCCGGTGCAGCAGGAAGGTGCCCGGATCGGTGCGCATCCTCGAACGCGTGATCAGGAACCCGCTGAGCACGAAGAACCCGATGACCGCCCATCCGCCGAGGTTCTCTCCGTTGAAGCCCGGGCTGTCCGTGCGGCCGACGACGTAGTAGCCGTGTGCCAGCAGCACCAGGAACGCGAGCACGAGACGGAACAGGTTGAGACTGTTCTTCCGATAGGGGAACTCCCGGGCCCGCAGCAGCGAGTGCGTCACTTCAGGAGGTTCCGCTTGCTCATCTCGTCGAGCGATCGCTGATATCCGTCTGCCTCGATCGGCTCGGTGAGCACCCATTCGACGAAGGTCCTGACGCCCTCGCGGAAGGGCACCTGCGGCGTGAACCCGAGGGTCTCCCTCAGCCGAGTGGTGTCTGCGACGTTGTGCCGGATGTCGCCCAGCCGGTAGTTGCCCGAGATCCGCGTGGGAACCTCGCGTCCGAACGCGTCGAACAGCGCGGCGACGACCTCGTTCACCGTGGTCGCCACACCGGAACCGACGTTGAAGGTCTCCCCCGCCGCGCGCGGGTCGGTGGCGGCGAGGAAGGTCGCCTCGACCACGTCGTCGATGTAGACGAAGTCTCGGCTCTCCTCGCCGTCCTCGAAGATGTTGATCTCCTTGCCCTGACGGATGAGCGTCGAGAAGATCGAGAGGATCCCGGTGTACGGGTTCTTGAGCGACTGGCCGGGGCCGTACACGTTCTGATACCGGACGGACGTGCCCTCGATCCCGATCGTCGGCGCGACCGTCATCACCAGCGACTCCTGCATCTGCTTGGTGATGCCGTACACGGAGGACGGATGCAGCAGCGCGCTCTCGTCCGTCGGGACGAGGCTGATCGGCCCCTCCCCCGCCGCATGCACGTCGAAGTCGCCCGCCGACATGTCGGCGTCCGCACGATGCGGAGGGTGGACGCGACGACCGTCTTCGGTGACGTAGGTGCCTTCGCCGTAGATCGACCGGGAGGAGGCGATCACGATGCGGCGCACTCCGTGGTCCTCGTTGGCGAGCAGGTCGAGCAGCTTGGCCGTGCCCCCGACGTTCGCGTCGACGTAGCGGTCGATCTCGTACATCGACTGCCCCGTGCCGGTCTCGGCCGCGAGGTGGATGACGATGGTCGCCCCCTCGAGGGCGGTGCGCAGGTCGTCCGTCGAGGTGACAGTGCCGACGACGACGTCGGCGATGCCGTCCAGCGACCGCAGCAGCGGCGACGTGGTCTCGGGATCATTCCCATGCACCTGCGGGCTCAACGAGTCCAGCACGGTCACCCGGTGTCCGTCGCGAGCGAACCGGGCCGCGAGCCGGGTGCCGATGAAACCGGCCCCGCCGGTGATGAGCACGTGTTCGGACATACGAAAGCCTCCTGCAGGGTGTGTCGACCAGGCGATCCGGCGCGCCTGCTCGCCACTCAGACGGCGAAGATGTGCGCCAGCGTCGATTGTATCCCAGCGCGATCGCCGTGCCGGATGACACCGGGGAGCTCGCTCACGGCGTGCAGCCGCGACATGATCCGGGCACGGGCGACGGCACTCGTGCGACGCCACCCCTTCTCCCGCGCCAGATCCCGGGCGATCGCGAAGTAGGCGCGCTCGTCGCGGAAGCGTCGGCCGTCGAGCAGCGTCTTCTGGGATGCGCTCGAGCCGTGGCGGCGATACGAGAAGGCGAGTTCGGGAACGTACGCGAGCGTCCCCCCGTCGAAGGCGACGTCCATGAGCAGAGCGAGGTCCTGGATGATGGGCAGGCCGTCGCGGAAATCTATGCGCTGCAGGGTCTCGGTGCGGAAGGTGAGCGAGGGCCAGTACAGCCAATCGCCCCGGATGAGGCTGGTGGCCATGCGCTCGCCCGACAGCAGAGCGATGCCCTCGCCACCCCGAGGGGCCAGCATCCCCTGCTTGACGCGGTCGACGAGCGGTCGGACCACCCGCCCCGTCTCGTCGATCACCTCGACTCCCGGCTGGATGACGTCGACCTCGGGACGCTGACGGATCACCCGTTTGACGACCTGCACGTAGTTCGGATGCAGCAGGTCGTCGCAGCCGAGGATCGTGATGTGCGACGTCGTCGCGCGGCGGATCGCCTCGCGATAGTTCTCGGTGATGCCCAGGTTCGTCTCGTTGCGCACGTACGTGATGCGCTCGTCGTCGATCTCCGCGAAGTACGCGGGCACGGAGTCATCGGGATAGCAGTCGTCGATGACGATCAGGTGCCAGTCCTCGTCGCGTTGGGCGCGAACGGAGTCGACCGTCTCACGCAGCAGTCCGGGATCGCCCCAGAAGGGCACGAAGATCTCCAGAGTCATCTGATTCCTTCCCTCGTACGATGACCGCGGCATCCGCGATCGTCGGTCGCGCTCATCCGCAGAGCACGACCTTGTACAGCACGGCGTCGCCGACCTGGTCGACCTTCTCGACGGACTTCGACGTGCGCAGTCGATCGAGTCCCTTGTAGGGGTGCTCGCCGTCGTTGATCTCCTGGGTTCCGAAGTCGAGCACGTACTCCACGTCGAGGGCGTCGATCGCCGAGCACACCTCCTCCGATCCCGGGCGCGCGCTGTCGAGCCGATCGAGCAGCACGGACATCTCCTCGGTGATGTCCATCAGGGTGTGCGGCATCACGACCTCGCGATCAGCGATCGCGTAGGCCAGTGCCGTACCCGTCCACGGGCTGCCGAGGATGACGGCGTCTTCGGGGACCTCGTCGTCGAGCCTCTCGATCAGCGCGAGCTCATCGGACGTCAGGAGCGGCGACTCGTCCGTCGTCGCGAAGGCGCCGTGGGCGGAAGCGACCGCCTGGCGCATGCTCCCCGCCTGCGGCAGGAGCACGAGCACGACGACGGCGACCGCGGCGAGGGCCAGGCGTCGAACTCGCGCGGACCGCACCTTCGCGCTCCAGCGCCTCAGAACGCCCCAGAGGGCGTGTCCACCGATCGCTGCGACAGGAACCCAGGCGATCGCGAGCAGCGCGGCGAGGCGAGGGGCGTTGTTGTACCAGGCTCCCGTCAGCAGGTCGCGCTGCACGAGATACGGCAGACCCGAGACCACGATGTAGAGCCCTGCCGCCGCAGCGAAGAAGCCGACCGCGATCCAGTCCGTCACGGAGCGGCGGCGAAGGCAGACGACGAGTCCGGCGATCACGAGGGCGGCCACCACCACGTTGACGGGAGCGGACCAGACCGATGCCGTCAGGACTTCGCCGACGGCCTGCCCGACGGTCTCGGTCGGCAACCACGAGCGTGCGTCGATCGGCGGACGCAGCACGTACCACGCTGCCAGCACCACGACCGCATAGGCCGCGGCGCACGCCGTCGAGACGACCTTGGCTCGCGCGGTCGGGCGCGAGAGCAGCAGCCGCACCCAGAGCACCAGCAGCACGACCGTCGTGAAGACGAGAAGGGCGACGAGGCCGCCGGGGTGTGCGATCGCGACGGCGGGGACCGAGCCGAGCGCACCCACCGCGAAGGGCCATCGTTCGCTCCAGGACCGACGCGCGCTCGCGGCGACGATGAGCGCCAACGGCACGCCGATCATGCTCAGGGACATCATGTACGGGAAGAGGACGCCGTAGTCGACGAGCAGCAGCGGGAACGCCGGGATCGCCACGCTGATCGCGGCGGCCACCACCATGACGGGGGTCGACGAGCCGGCGAGCACCCGGGTCAGGAGCAGGATCGTCACCGGCCACGCGAAGGCGGCGAAGAAGATCATCACGGCGTTGGACGCGACCGGGATGCTCACCCCCGCCAGCTGCACGACCAGCGAGGCGACCGCGTGCCAGCCGGACGGATAGAACGGCAGCCCGCCGGTCGCGGCGCTCGTCATCGAGCCGATCGTCAGAGGCGAGACGGAGCCGGTGTCGAGGGCGTAGCGGATGGCATTGAGATGGAAGATGTTGTCGAACGTCTGCGAGATGTTCTCGGGGGTGCCGATGACGAGGATCAGCTGTGCGACCACGACGAGGATCGCACCGACGACGGACAGCAGCGCCGCGCGTCCGAGGCTGACGTCGAGGCGCAGGGCGGAGACGGAGAACCAGGGCGCCAACCGGAGGACGGCCGCGATGGCCGCGATCACCGCGGTCACGGCGAGAACCGGAAGGATCCCCCATTCCCAGCCGACGAGGGGCGCGCCGAGCGCGGCGAGGACGATGACCGTGACACCGGCGGGGACGGCCAGCGCCCACGCGACATGACCGCGAGCGCCGAGCAGCCATGCGACGGCGAACCCCGGGACGAGGACGAGGCCGGCGGTGACCAGCACGGCCAGACCCAGGTCGAACCATCCCATGTGCGCAGCGCCTTTCTCGTACCTGACCGGACGTCGGCCACCGGCGTCGATCCTATCGAGGTTCGTCTGGGGGACCACCGACACACCGCTCGAGCGCCCCCTGACGGAGCGCACGATTCGGAGAACCTATGATTGACGAGGCGTTCCCCCCCGAACCGGACGTCTGACGGAGGTGACGAGGACGCCATGTCGCAAACATCTGTGCCCGCCGAGCTGCGACTGACGCAACCCGGATCGAGCACTGGACTGCTCGACGTGTTCCGTCGTCGTTACCTGCTCAGCCTGATCGTCCGCAAAGAGGTCGGCATCCGCTACCGCGGCTCCGTGCTCGGGTGGCTGTGGTCGTACGTCAAGCCGCTGATCCAGTTCCTCGTCTTCTACTTCGCACTGGGTGTCTTCCTGCGACTGAACGACAGCATCGAGTACTACCCGATCTACCTCCTGTCGGGCATCACCGCGGTGACGTTCTTCAACGAGTCTTTCGCGAACGCCACGAAGTCCCTCGTCGAGAACGCCGCGCTGATCAAGAAGATCTATTTCCCGCGGCAGATGTTCCCGGTCGCGAGCACGATGGTCGCGGCCATCAACACGGTCCCGCAGATCATCGTGGTGCTGGTGATCGCCCTCTTCTACGGATGGTCTCCGAGCCTCGTCGGCGTCGCCGCGCTCGTGCTGGGTCTCGTCATCATCTCGCTGCTCGCGACGGGCCTCGGACTGCTCTTCGGCGCGATCAACGTCACCTTCCGCGACGCACAGAGCTTCGTGGAGATCATCGTCATGATCTCGGTCTGGGCATCGCCGGTGATGTACCAGTGGCAGATGGTGGCGACGAAGGTCCCCGAGTGGCTGTTCCAGCTGTACGCGCTGAACCCGATCACCGGTGCCGTCGAGCTCTTCCACTACGGCATCTGGCACGCGCTGAATCCCGCGAACGCCGAGCCGCTGCCGTCGCTGTGGTTCCACGCGGTGATCGCTCTCGCCGTCTCCATCGTCATCCTGATCATCGGCGAGATCGTCTTCCGCCGTCTGGAGGGTCGCTTTGCCCAGGATCTCTGATGCTCCCCGCATCCTCGTCGAGGATGTGCACAAGCACTTCAAGCTGCGCCACACGCACTCCATGAAGGAGACCTTCGTCGCCGCGATGCGCCGCAAGCCCCTCACCTCGGAGTTCCAGGCGCTCGACGGCATCTCCTTCGAGATCGGCGAGGGCGAGGCCGTCGCGCTGCTCGGCTTCAACGGCTCGGGCAAGTCGACGATGCTCAAGCTCATCTCCGGCGTGCTGCGCCCCGACGAGGGACAGGTGCGCACCCGGGGTCGGGTCGCGGGACTGATCGAGGTCGGCGCCGGATTCCACCCGGACCTGTCGGGTCGCGAGAACGTCTACCTGAACGCGGCCATCCTCGGCATGTCGAAGAAGGAGACGAAGGAGCAGTTCGACTCCATCGTCGAGTTCAGCGAGATCGAGAAGTTCATCGACACCGAGGTCAAGCACTACTCCTCCGGGATGTTCCTGCGCCTGGCGTTCTCGGTCGCGATCCACACGCATCTGGACGTGCTCCTGATCGACGAGATCCTCTCTGTCGGCGACGAGCCCTTCCAGAAGAAGTGCCTCGCTCGCGTGCGCGAGCTCCACGCCCAGGGCAAGACCCTGGTGGTGGTGAGCCACGATCTGAACATGGTCTCGCACCTGTGCGAGCGCGGCATCCTGCTGCAGGACGGCAAGGTGCGCTTCGACGGCCCCAGTGCGGATGCCGTCGAGCTCATGCGCTCCTGACGGGCCCGGCACCCGCTCAGAGATCGGCGTGCAGGCCCCACACCCGCTCGGCGGCACCGAGCCAGGAGAACGACCTCGAGCGGTCCGCACCGAGGACGCTGAGCCTTCTCGCGCCGTCGCCGACGGCGTCGACGGCGGCGTCCGGAGCATCCGCGGCGTCGACGATCATGCCGCCGTCCGCGATCACGTCGTGGTGCACACCGCTCTCGACGGCGACCACGGGGACGCCGAGGGTCATCGCCTCGACCGCACGCCAGGGCCACCCGGCTCCGGCATCCGTGGCGACCATCGCGGCGGCGGCGGCGAAGACGGCGGCGCGGTCCTCCGTCGACAGCACTCCGCGGATGTGCGCGCGGGCCTCGGGCAGACCGACCGCCGCGGCGATCTCGGCGAGGGCCGGCTCTCCACCCTCCGGGGCGTCGAGGACGACGGCGTCTCGGCCCGTCGCGAGAGCCGCGCGGAATCCGGTCTCGAGGGAGTCGGCGGCGCCGGTGACGACGACGTAGGACGCGGGAAGCGACAGAGCGGTGCGTCGCGCGGCGGCGTCGAACGGCACGACGAACGACGACGGGACCGCACCGGAGATCACGCGGATCCGGTCGCCCAGCTTCGTGATCTCCCCGAGTCGGGCCGCGATCGCGTGCGAGGGAACCACGACGGCGTCCGCATGCTTGACGGCTCTCTTGAGCATCGCGCGCTGCCAGGACACCGTCGACTTGGGCAGCAGCTGCGGGGCGTCCCACGCGCGCAGATCCCAGAGAGTGACCGTCGTCTGGTCATGATCGTGCACCCGGTCGTGCCGCACGAGCGGCGCCATCAGAGTCGCCGAGTGGATGAGGCCGTCACCCGCGCCGGCCGGGATCCCCAGCTGCCACGATCCGGCGAGCTCGCGGCGCGCGAGCGAGAGCCTGCGGACATCCGCGATCCCGCGGATCGACACCTCGGCCCCGGCGGGCACGATCGCCTCGACCTCGCATCCGGACGGTGCGGTCGCGACCAGTGCTGCGGCGAGATCCGATGACGCGAACGCATGATTCCCGTCGACGACATGCGTCAGCTGATCCAGAACAACACGCAGCCGAGCACCCATGCGACAACAGTAGCCGTCCGCAGCTGGAGAACCCCGGAGCACGGCCGCGTGGGGCGCACGCGCTCCGCCGTACCGGCGATATCCCGCTTCGTGCTTGAATGCAGGAGTGAGTGACGGACGCCTTCCTGTACGTCGTCGGTGGTTGCGGTGGACCCTCGGCGTGATCCTGACGATTCTCGTGCTCGCGATCGGGTGGGTGACGGTGCGCGGCATCGGTGCCGTGAACGACCTGCAGCAGGTGGCGACGTCGTCGTCGACGCTCAAGGAGGCTGTCGGCCAGGGTGATCTCGAGAAGGCCGCCTCTCTCTCGTCCCGCATCGCGCATCATGCCGGGTCCGCGCACGACCTCACCTCCGATCCCGTCTGGCACGCCTTCGGCATCCTCCCCTGGCTCGGACCGAACTTCGCGGCCGTGAGCGACGTCGCCGAGATCGCCGACGACGTCGCCTCCGATGCGCTCGTGCCGGTGCTCGACGCCGCCGGCGCTCTGAACCTCGCCAGCCTCGGCCTGTCGAACGGCGCCGTCGACCTCGCCCCTTTCGCCGCCATCGAGCCGTCGCTCGCGGACGCGAGCACGACACTGAGCGCGGCGCAGGACCGCGCTCTCCGGATCGATGCGGATGCGACACTCCCCCCGCTCGCCGATGCGGTGCGCGAGATGCGCTCTACCGTCACCCAGGCAGCGACCGTGGTCGGATCGCTGCACGGTGCGGCCGCGCTGCTGCCGAGCATGCTGGGTGCGGACGGCCCCCGCAACTACGTCCTGGCGATGCAGAACAATGCGGAGCTGCGCTCTTCCGGAGGCATCATCGGAGCCATCGCGCTGCTGCACGCGGAGAACGGACGGGTCACCCTCGTGCAGCAGGCATCGGTACCCGACTTCCCGAAGCTCGACGACCCCCTCCCGCTCAGCGAGTCGACCGTCGCGCTGTTCGAAGACCGCCCCGGCCGGTACATGCAGAACCTGACGAGCATTCCCGACTTCACCGAGGCGGGCCCCGCGATAGCGGCCCGCTGGCAGAACCGGTTCGGCCAGCCGATCGACGGCGTCGTCGCCGTGGACGCGGTCATGACCGAGAGCCTCCTGAAGGCGACGGGCCCGCTCACGTTCGGACCGTTCAGCGTCACGCACGAGACGGTGGTGAACTTCCTGCTCTCGGAGATCTACGCCGCGGTCCCCGATCCTGCGGCCCAGGACGAGGTCTTCTCGCAGGCGGCGGGAGCACTGCTGTCGGCGGCGCTGTCGACCGCCGATCCGAAGGACCTCGTGGCCGCGCTGGCCGATTCGGCCGAGCAGCACCGGATCCGCATCTGGAGCGCGCACGAAGGCGAGCAGAAGATGCTTGCCGCGTCGTCGCTCGGCGGCGCTCTCCCCGTCGACGACACGGAGACGCATGTGGGCGTGCTGGTGAACGACACCACCGGCGGCAAGATGGACTACTACACGGATGCCTCCATCACCACCTCGGTGGGGGTCTGCGACGGCGAACCGACCACCCAGGTGCGGGTCACCTGGACGAACGACGCGCCGGCGGATGCGGGCACCACCCTGCCGCCGTACGTCACGGCGAACGGGTTCTACGGAGTCCCGCCCGGATCCGTCCGGACTCTGATCACGGTGTACGGGCCCGAAGGCGCCACCGCGTCGCACATCGACCGCGACGGTGAGCAGGAGAGCGTCCAGACGGCCCTCCTCGGCACACGCGCCGCCGTGCAGCACGAGGTACTGCTCGCCCCCGGCGAGTCGTCCACGATCACCCTCGAGTACCAGGGCACCGGCGCCGGCGAGCGACTCACCGTGGTCGATCACACGCCGATGATCAGCGACCCCGAGATCTCCCGAGAAGAACTGCAGTGCGCCTCGTGACTTTCCCGATCCGATGATGTAGTGTCGGTCTCACTGGGGAATATCTGGGTGCAATTCTGTCGTGGGGACAGGGTCATCCACGCAATCGGACGCAGGGGTGTGTCCGGATGCGATTCCGCGTGAATTTCTGGGGAGAATCATGCTGAAGAAACTGGCTGCCATCAGCCTTGCCGCTGGCGCGATCGTGTTGATGGCTCCTGCCGTTGCCACTGCTGCGCCGTTGACCGTTCCGTCCGAGTCCGACACGTACTCCGGCACGCCTGGCGTGGGGGTCGACGATCCGATCATCGGCATCTGCGATGTATCCACCGTCACCTTCGGCGCGGGGTACTTCCTGCCGTCCGAGACGGTCGGTGTCTCCGTGTCAGGTCACAACGCCGGAGAATCGGCGGTCTCGGGGAACACGGCGGCTGCCGACGGCAGCCTGGTCGTGACCTTCCGTCCGCCTGCCGACGGTGAGGGATCCTACGCGCTCACGTTCTCGGGATCTCGTTCCTACACGGCGACCATCACGGTCTCGCACGGGCACGATGAAGCCGTGCGCTGCGACCACGACCCGGGCGTCGCGGCGTCCGGCACGGAGATGCCCCTGACCGGAGGCGGGCTCGAGCTCGCCCTCACCGGTGGCAGCGTGTCGCCCTGGGTCGTCGGCGGTGGCGCTGCGGCTCTTCTGGCCGGTGGAGCGCTCGTCGCCACCGGTGTCGTGCGCCGCAAGCGCGCCTAGATCGGACCCCGCTTCGGCGGGTGTCGGCTGGACGGCGGTGGTCCCTCCCCCTCCGATCACCGTCGTTCAGTGAATCCGGCCCGAACCGGAGGCCCACGGCCGCTACCTTAACTCTCAGGTGGCGGCCGTGGGTTCGTTAACGGGCCGGTTCATCGACCTGCCGGTTCCGTCCGATGCTCACCGGCGAGCCGGCCCCTCCGGTCCGGCCCCACCCGGCACCGCTCAGGGCGTGGGTGTCGGGGTCTCCGTCGGCGGGTGCAGGGTCTGCTGCATCAGCTGGTGGATGTAGTCGTAGTTCGGCGAGTGCTCGTCGACCCCGTTGTCGGGGGTGAGCTCGACCGTCGTGACCGGCTGCTCTCGGGCCTTCGTCATGAGATCGAAGAACTCGGGGAGCTTGTCCTGAGGGAGATCCGTGCTGATGAGCGCGGTACCCGCCGCAGCGACCTCGTTGAATCGCGTCAGCACGGTCTGCGGAGTGAACTGCGCGAGGATCGCCTCCTGCAGCTCACGCTGGCGCTTCATCCGGTCCCAATCGCTCGTGGTGTACCGCGAGCGCGCGTACCACTGGGCGGTGTCGCCGTCCATGTGCTGCTGACCGACCTCGATCCATCCCGACGCCCAGGCGTCGACGTCGTGGGGGTCCACGCCCTCGGGCGGACCACCCTTCGGGAGCCGTTCCGTGACGTTGACGTCCACGCCGCCGAGCGCATCGACGAGGGCCGCGAAGCCGTGCATGTCGACGAACACGTAGTAGGGGATCTCGATGCCGAGGACGCCTTCGGCGGCATCCTTCGTGGCCTCGATCCCGGGGTCGGAGCCGTGAGAGGCGGCGTCGGGATAGAGCCCTGCGCCGTCGTCGTCGCGGCAGACCTCGGCGGCGTTGCGAACGTGGTTCATCCAGCCGTTCCAGCCGCAGGAGCTCGAATTATGCCCTTCGAACCCGTTCGGGTACAGCGCCTGCATCGGGCTGCCCTCGCTGAACGGCGCGTGCGGGAGCTCTCGCGGAATGCCCGTGATGGTCACGGCGCCGCTGGTCGCGTTCACGGAGACCACGGAGATGCTGTCGTACCGCATCGAGTCCCGACCGTCGCCGCTGTCGGCTCCGAGCAGGAGGATGTTGTAGTAGCCCTCGCTCGGCGGCAGGCTCGGACCACTCTCGCCGAAGATCGTGTTGATCGTTCCGCGGGCGGTTCCGACGTAGGACGCCGCGTACCCGGTTCCCGTTCCCACCAATCCGAGCAGCAGCAGGGCGACGAGCGGGATCGCGAACTTCGAGGGACCCGGCACTTTCACGAGGCGCACGAGGCGCAGCGCGTCGAAGGTGAGGACGATCCACAGCACGAGGTAGCCGATGAGCAGGACCTGGACGAGGGTCAGGACGACCGCGGAGAACCACCCTCCGCCCACGGTCAGCCACAGCAGCACCGGGCGGGCGAAGAGTGCGAGACCGGCGCCGACGATCACGAGGAACCAGGCGAGCAGTGTGGCTCCGAGCCCGAAGCGACCGAGTCGTCGATCACCGGCGAGCACCTGCGCCGAACCCGGCACGAAGAGGTTGAGCACCACCAGCCACCAGGCGCGCTTGGTCATCGACCCGGCGTCGGCGGTGTTCGGGTGCCGTAGCGGACGGGTCTCGATCAGAGGGCGCGCCGAGCCTCGCGGTGGCGCAAGGGTCACAGCGAGCCCTTCAGCCGCTCGTTCTTCTCCTCGACCTGAGCCTCGAGATCGAGGGCGTACGCCTCGACGCGATCGGCGAGGTCGTCGTCGGACGTGCCGAGGATGCGGGCGGCGAGGATGCCGGCGTTGCGCGCTCCCCCGATGGAGACCGTGGCGACCGGGATGCCTGCCGGCATCTGCACGATGGAGAGGAGCGAGTCCATGCCGTCGAGGAAGGCGAGCGGGACCGGCACGCCGATGACCGGCAGCGCCGTCATCGAGGCGAGCATGCCCGGCAGGTGCGCGGCGCCCCCGGCGCCGGCGATGATCACGCGGATGCCGCGAGAGCGCGCCTCGCGCGCGTACTTCATCAGCTTGTCGGGGGTTCGGTGCGCCGAGACGACCTCCACCTCGTGCGGGATCCCGAAGTCCGTCAGCGACTGTGAGGCGTCGCTCATCACTCGCCAGTCGGAGTCGGATCCCATGACGACGCCGACCAGGGGCGCGGTGGAGGAATGCAGAGGCTCGGTCACTCCCCCAGGCTACGGTCTGCTACTGGGAGAATCCCCGAACGGCACGCCCCTTGTGCCCCTCAGTCGAAATGCGCGGCAGCCGCCCTCGCGACGTACACCGCATCGTCGAGATCCGCACCCGACACATTCACGTGACCGACCTTGCGCCCGGGACGGGGTGCCTTGCCGTACGTGTGGATCTTGGCTGTCGGATATCCGGCCATCGCCGCAGCGAAACGGTCGCCGAGCGTGCCGTCCTTCGGCCCGCCGAGGATGTTGATCATCACCGACCAGGGGGCGCGCGGCGTCGCGTCGCCGAGCGGGAGATCGGCCACCGCCCGGAGATGCTGTTCGAACTGCCCGGTCACCGCGCCGTCCTGGCTCCAGTGCCCGCTGTTGTGCGGGCGCATCGCCAGTTCGTTGACGAGGATGCGCTCGTCGTCCGTCTCGAAGAGCTCGACCGCCAGCATGCCGGTGACGCCGAGCCCCTCGGCGATCGAACGCCCGATCTCCTCCGCCAGCTGGACGAGCCGCTCCGACGCCTGCGGTGCGGGAGCGAGCACCTCGGCGCACACGCCGTCGCGCTGCACGGTCTCGACGACGGGGTAGGCCACGATCTGCCCGCCGGGACGACGCGCCACCTGCTGGGCGAGCTCGCGCACGAAGCCGACGAGCTCTTCGACGAGGAGCGCATCACCGTCGGCGAGCGCGTCGAACCAGTCGCCGGCATCGCTGCCGGAGCGGACCACGCGCACGCCCTTGCCGTCGTACCCGCCGCGTGGCGTCTTCACCACCGCTCTGCCGCCGTGGTCGTCGAGGAACGCCTGCAGCTCCGCGGCGTCTCGCACCGGCGCCCACTCGGGCTGCGGCACACCGAGCTCGGCGAGGCGCGCACGCATGAGCAGCTTGTCCTGGGCGAACTGCAGGGCATCCGGTCCGGGATGCACCGCCACGCCGTCGGCGACCAGCGCTCGGAGGATGTCCTGCGGGACGTGCTCGTGGTCGAAGGTGACGACGTCGACGTCCTGCACGAACGCGCGGACGACATCGAGGTCGTGATAGTCGCCGACGGCGGTCGCGGCGAGACCGGCCGACATCCCCTCGTCTTCGGCCAGCACCCGCAGGTCGAGTCCGAGCTCCACCGCCGGAGCGATCATCATCCTGGCCAGCTGGCCTCCACCGATCACACCCACACGCAACGCCATGTGCCGTCTCCCATCGTCCTGACCATTCTCGCGCATCACCGCAGCGATCGAACACACCCTCCTCGCGCGGCCAGGCCACGCGGCGACCTCAGAACGAGGCGGTGTCGGACCCGGACTGCGCGTCGCGGTGCGCGAGGATCTGACTGACCTCGATCTGGTCGGCGAGGGTCTCGTGCACCAGGGTGACGTTGGGTACGTTGGCCAGTCGCAGCGGCGCATCGACGCCGTTGGAGAGCGAGATCGTCCCCGTCCCCCACATCCGCTGCAGGACGCCTCGACGCACGCCGATCGTGTAGCCCCTGGCATGGGACATCTCCCGACGGCTCTGCGCGCCGACGCCGTGGCGCACGATGACCCGTCGCGTCGTGACGGTCACCGAGCGCGAGTACCAGACGGTGTAGGGCACGACCACGAGAAGCAGCACGAGGCCGCCGGCGGCGCTCAGGAGCATCCAGTCCTCGAACGGGGCAGGGAGATTGTCGTAGAAGTAGGCGGTGGCGCCGAACACCGCGATCAGCACGAGCGCCGACCAGAACAGCCGTCGGGCGTGACCACGGAACCGCGCGATCAGCAGCTCTTCGGAGGGCACACCGGGAGGTGGCATCGTCGGCCGTCCGCCGAGGGTCACTGGCTGCGTCACTCCTCCATTGTGCCTGGAACGACCGACATCGGCCTGCGCGCCCCGGGCGTGTCAGACTCGGGCCGGTCGGACATGCACCACGTCGCCGGCCGAGACGGCGACGTGCTCGCCCGCGGAGAGCACGACGAGCCGACCTGCCTGATCCACGGCGACGGCGGTGCCCACGAGCACGCGCTCCCCGGGGAGAGTCACCCGCACGTCGAGCCCGATCGTCGCGCACCGCGCCGAGACGGCGGCATGCAGCCCGCCGGCCACGGCGTCACCGGCCTCCGCGAGGTCGGAGATCCGCATGTCGAGCTGCCGCAGGTAGACCGAGAGCAGGCGGTCCGCATCGGCGCGGACTCCGAGTGCGGCGAACGACGTCGCCGTCGGCACCGGGAGCTCCGCGGCGGTCATCGCGGTGTTGACGCCGGTGCCGACGATCACGGCATCGGATGTCGCCTGCGCCAGGATGCCGCAGATCTTGCGCCCCTCCACGAGGACGTCATTCGGCCACTTGACCGCCACCCGGTGCTCGGGCAGCTGCTCCGCGATCGCCTCCGACATCGCGAGACCCGCTGCGAGGGGGATCCAGGCGCGCGCATCGGGGTCGGCCGGAAGCCGGCGAAGCAGCACCGACACCGCGAGGGAGGATCCGGGAGGCGCCGTCCACGAGCGGTCGAGCCGTGCACGCCCCGCCGTCTGGGTGTCGGTGAGGAGCACCGAGAGATGCGGCCACTCCCGGGCATCGGCCGCCCGTTCGGAGAGCTCCGTATTCGTGGAGCCGATGGCGGGCAGTACCTCGAGCCGGGAGGCCACTCCCCTGGTCGCGGTGAGGTCCATCAGACCTCCTCCTCGTCGGCCTCTTCGTCGTCGTCATCCTCGTCGGGGCGCACGGCACCGATCTCGTGGGCCTGCCAGCGGTCCCACCGGCGCATGAGCTCCTCGATCGCACCGTGGAACTTCGCGGTGGCGACTCCGGGTGTCGTGTCGCCGAAGTAGTGCTGCACCCACATCCGCAACCGGGCGATGGCCCCCTCGTCCGCGCGCACGCGCTCGACCTCCGCGATGATGCCGGAGGCGGCATCCGCCTCGAGCCATTCGCAGTCCGAGAGGTAGCCGTTCGTGTCGATCGATGCGCGGTCGTCGACCGGGCGGGTGATCATCAGAGGCTTGCCGACGGCGAGGCGGTCGTAGACCATGGCCGAGATGTCGACGATCGCGACATCGGCGGCGGCCAGCTGCCAGCCCAGGTCCGGACCGTTGTCGTACACGTGCTGCGCTGCGGGATCGGCAGCGTTCGCCGCGGAGATCGCCGCGACGATCCGCCGGTGCGCGGCGCCATAGGCGTCGTCGACCACGCCGCTGCGAGGATGCGGCCGGTAGACGACGCGATGCGCGGACGACGCGAGGAGCGCACCCACCAGTGCCTCGCCGTGCGAGGCGATCGATCCGTAGTGCGCGCTCGGGCGGTCGCCCTCCCACGTCGGCGCATACAGCACGACCGTGCGGTCATCCGGGGTGTACGGGAGCGTGCCCGAATAGTGGTCGGCCTGGGGGCGGCCGATCTCGAGGGTGCGGCGCTCGATGTCCCAGTCCCAGAGCGTGCGTGAGAGGCGGTCCCGCGCCGCCTGCCCCGCGACCAGCGCGTAGTCGTAGGCCTTGTACTGGTTCGTCGTCATGTACATCTTGTCGGACTCGCCGTGGTTGATGAACACGTGCCACCGGCGGCCGTAGCGGAACATCTGGAAGTTGCGGGTGTTCTGATTCACGTACAGGACGATGCGGATGTCCTGCGAGGCGACGAACTGCTCCAGGTCGCGCACGGTCGGGACGAAGGCGACCGGAGGGCCGTCTTCGTCGAGGAGCCTGTCCGCGCCCGTGGCCGAGCGCGCCAGCACGACGACCGGCCAGCGCTTCGCGAGCTCCGCCAGCGGACGGTACCACTGCCGCATCTGGTACATGTTCACCGCACCGTCGGCGAAGTAGACCGCTATCTGGTACCGCCCTGACGGATGCGGTTCCCGATCGGCCAGCCTGCGGCGGACCCGTTGCACCGCGGTACGCGAGGCGAGAGCCCTCTTCAGCAGACGGTAGGCCTTCTTCGCATCGGACACAGCACCCATCCCTCCAGGATACCGAGTGGGACCCGCGGTTCTCAGCCGATCCCGGGCGGCCGGCGCCCGCATCAGCGAACGTCCGAGAGCACATGCCATGATCGTCATGTGCCTGACAACGAGATCGACGCCCCCGACCACGGGGTGTCCTTCGTCATGCCCGTCCTGAACGAGCGCGCCTACCTCGAGCACGCCGTCCGTTCCGTGCTCGCGCAGGAGCTGACGGTGCCCGCCGAACTCGTGCTGGCCCTCGGACCGTCGACCGACGGCACCACCGCCCTCGCGCAGCGCCTCGCCGCCGACGACGAGAGGATCCGGCTCGTCGAGAACCCGGCCGCGCACATCCCCGTCGGACTGAACGCGGCGATCCGAGCGAGCCGATACGCCACGATCGTGCGGGTCGACGCCCACTCCGAGCTCTCCCCCGGCTACGCCGCGCGCGCCCTCGAGACGCTCCGGCGCACCGGCGCCGCGAACGTCGGCGGCGTGATGCATGCGGACGGCAGGACGCCGTTCCAGCGAGCCGTCGCACGGTTGTACAACTCACCCGTCGGACTCGGCGGAGGCGCCTACCACGGAGGGACGCACGAGGGCGAGGCCGAATCCGCCTACCTGGGCGTCATGCGCCGCGAGGTGCTCGAGGAGGTCGGGCTCTTCGACGAGTCGATCCGCCGCGGCGAGGACTGGGAGCTCAACCTCCGCATCCGTCAGGCCGGACATCGGGTGTGGTTCGATCCGAGCCTCTCGGTCACGTACTGGCCGCGGGAGAGCTGGCTGCGTCTGGCCCGGCAGTTCCGGGCCACCGGAGCGTGGAGAGGCGAGCTCGTGCGCCGGTACGGGCGCCGCAACGGCATCCGCTTCTTCGCACCGCCCGCGCTCGTCGCACTGCTCGCCACCGCCGTGCTGCTCGGCGTCACGCAGCTCGTCGGGGCCGTGACCGGGGTCCTCTCCACGATCCTCTCCGCGGTGATCTACCTGCCGTTGCTCGCCTATGTGATCCTCGTGCTCGTCGTGGCCGCTCTGCCCGGCGGTGGCGGCCCGCGCCAACGGCTGTGGACGGCCGCCGTGCTGCCGACGATGCACCTCTCGTGGGGCTTCGGGTTCCTAGGCGGCGTGCTCCGCGGAGCCCGTGACACCGTCGACGCGTCGAGGCTCGGCACCCGCAACACCCCGCTCCCCTGAGCCGGGGCGGGGATCAGCGGGTGACGTACCCCTGGTCGAGGATGCGTGCGACCACCCGCTCCGCCGCGTGGCCGTCGTCACGGGCGTTGAACTGCGCCCGCCACGCCGCGTACCGCGGTGCGAACGCCTCCGCGAGCGTGGAATCGGCGAGCGCGGCGACGAGCTCCTCCTGCGAGCGGACCAGCGGGCCGGGTGCCCTGCTCTCGAGGTCGAAGTAGAAACCGCGCAGCTGACCGCGGTAGTGGTCGAGGTCGGGTACGAGGAAGAACATCGGCTTGCCCGTGACGCTGAAGTCGAACATCACCGAGGAGTAGTCCGTGATCAGCGCGTCGGCGGCGAGCAGCAGCTGCGAGGTCTCCGGATATCCGGTGACGTCGATCACACGAGCACCGGCACGGTCGCGATCGGTGTCGATCGTGCGGGAGTGACCACGGACGAGCACGACGGAGTCCGTCTGCCGAGCGAGCGCCTCCGCGTCGACGAAGTCGACCATCCCGGCGCGGTCATCGCGCCACGTGGGTGCGTAGAGCAGCACGCGTTCGTCGGGGCCGATCCCGAGGTCGGCGCGGATCGCCGCGGGGTCACCCGTCACCAGCACATCGTCGCGCGGGTACCCCTCGACCCAGATGGGGCGTCCGAAGAAGGCATATGCCTTGCGGAGAATGCGCTCCGAATACGCGTTCTGCGCGAGCAGGACGTCCCACCGGCGGGACTCCTTCACGACGGCGGCCATACGGCGCAGGTCGAACCCCGGCCTGTGCAGGGCGAGTCTCTTCAACGGAGTGCCGTGCCAGGTCTGCAGAACCTTCTGGCCCGGTTTGCGGACGAAGCGCCGGCGCAGCCAGTCGTTGACGACGAGGAGCCGGACGTCCGCACGAGCGCGCCACCATTCCGGGCTGCCCTCGACGACCGCGATGGCGCCGTCGGGAACCGCCACCGAGAGATCGGCGACGCTCCAGTAGCGCACGACCGCCGGCGCCGCCACGGCGAGTGCTCGATCGATGGCCTGCGGGTTGCACCCGACGGTGCGCCCGTAGAAGCTCTCGAAGAACACCGCGTTCTCCGTTCCGCCGGTGTGCGCCAGGTAGCGTCCCTCGAGGGTCGCCTGCCCCTCGGGCGTCTCGTAGGCGGGATCGATGGGCGCCGCGATGGCGGCCGTGGCGCCGCGGACCGCGATGCGCACTCCGGACAGCACCTCCGGGGCGACGGCGAGACCCGCGAGGTCGACGCCGGGGATGCGGATCTCGTAGTCTCCGGCCGGGAGCGGCAGCTCGGCCCCACCCCATCGCGACGCACGAAGGGGGACGGTCGCCTTCCACGTCTTGCCTCCGCCGGTGATCCGAGCGGTGACCCTGGCGCGCGGCCCGATCAGCTCGGCGGTGGAGGGACGCGGACCGGTCCCTGCGATGACGAGCGTCTCCGCCGCATCATCGATCCGGGCCGTGGTCATACTGCTCCCTTCGGCGCGGCGACACCGCGCGCGCGAATCTTCTCGTACACCCGCTGGGTGTTGCACCCGTCGCGGAATGCATGCATCTCCGCGCTGAGCGTAGCGGAACGCCCGGCGGCGGCGGCGAACACGTCGTCGTCCTCCAGCAGGGCCGACAGCTGCGGCACCACGGCATCCCAGTCCGCCGCCCACTCGTCGCCCGCCACGTCCCGGAACCGCCCGTAGAACCCGCGGGTGCGGCCGTACTCGACGACGTCGGGTGCGAGGTAGAGCACCGGCATCGCCAGGAGCCCGACGTCGTAGGCGAGCGAGGAGTAGTCGGTGATCAGCAGGTCCACCGCCGGCAGCACCGGAGTCACGTCGGCGAGCACACCCGATCCGAGCATCTTCACCCGCGCGGTCGGCAGCGGAGGGGCGTACCCGCCCTCACCGAGCGGGTGCGAACGGACGAGGAGCACGGCATCGTGCTCCTCCAGCATGCGGATGATCCGCACCCACTGCGCCGCATCCGGTATCGCGGGGTCGGGTGCGCCGTCGCGCCAGGTCGGCGCGTAGAGGATCGTGCGGGAGGATCTCCGCGGTTCCCCGAGTGCACGGTCGAGGGCGATGGATGCCGTCGCCCGCCGCGCCTCGGGCTCCCCCGCGGAGAGCACGTCGACGCGGGGCTCGCCGGTCACGACCACCCGATCGTCGCCGAGGCCGAATGCCGACTCGAGGCGCCCGCGGGATCGATGCGACGCCGCCGGGAGCACGCGGATGCGCTGTGCGGCCCGACGGTAGAGGAACTCGACGAGGCGTCGGAGCACACGCGCGCCCGGAACGTCGGGGACCTGCGTCGTGGCGGGCGAGTCCAGGCCGATGCGCTTGAGGGGGATGCCGTGCCAGAGCTGCACGACGAAGGCGCCGGCGATCGCGTAGCGGTTCGCGTCCCCGAGCCCATGGGTGACCACGACGACACCGGCCCGCGCGGTCGCCCACCACCCGCGCAGCCCGTGCTTGCGCACGGTGCGCAGGCCCAGAGCAGCGGCGTCGGCATCCTCACGATCCGAGGACGTGAGCCAGAGCGTCTCGTGGCCCTGGGACGCAGCGTGCCGCTGCAGCGCGAGCGCGCCGTCTCCGATGCCGGCTCCGCACCCGAACACCCAGCGTGAGCCGCGCGGTACGAGAGATGTGCCGACGCGACCGGCGAGGTAGACCGGGATCCGCAGCAGCTTGGCCGCATTGCCGGAGCCGAAAGAGAAGGACGCCACTCCGCGAGCCTATCGCGGGGTGGCGTCCTTCTCGGTGACCGGGTGGTCCGGGTGATCAGCCGGCGAGAGCTCCCAGTGTGACGTCGCTCTCGAACTGCTTGCCTCCGCGGATGTAGGTGACCTTGGCATCGCTGCCGCCTGCGGCCGCGCGGACCTGAGCGGTCAGATCCGTCGCGCTCGTGATCGGGACGCCGTTGAAGGCGGTGACCACGTCGCCCTTCTTGAGTCCACCGGTGGCGGCGGCGCCTCCACCGGACACATCGGCGATCAGCGCACCGGCGACCGCGGCGTTCTCCGCGCTGGCGGCATCCTGCACCGAGGCGCCGAGCAGACCGTGCGTCGCCGCACCGTCGGCGATGATCTCCTTCGAGACGCGCTCGGCGATGTTCGAGGGGATCGCGAAGCCGATGCCGATGGATCCGCCTTCCTCGGAGTTGCCCGAGCTCGCGATGGCCACGTTGATGCCGATCAGCTCGCCCTTGCTGTTGACGAGCGCGCCGCCCGAGTTGCCGTGATTGATCGCGGCGTCCGTCTGGATGACGGCGATCGAGATCGAGTCGGAGCTCTGCTGGGAGGTGTTCCCCGGCAGATCGAACTGGAACGGCCCCTGACCCTGACCCTCCGGCGGCGTCTCCTCCTGCTGGGGAGCGTCTTCCGACGACGAGTCGGGCAGCGCGGACGAGGCGATCTGGATGCTGCGGTTCAGGGCGCTGACGATTCCGGTGGTGACCGAGTTCGACAGACCGAGCGGCGCACCGAGCGCCACCGCCGTGTCTCCCACGTTGAGCGATGAGGAGTCGGCGAACTCGATCGGGGTGAGGTCTTTCGCGTCGGTCAGCTTGATGACGGCGAGATCGTAGATCGGGTCGGTGCCGACCACGGTCGCCGCGTAGATGCGGCCATCCGACGTCGTGACCCGGATGGTCGGATCGGCGACCGCACCGCCGAGGGTCACGACGTGGGTGTTCGTGAGCACATAGCCGTCGTCGCTGATGATGACGCCCGAACCGCTGCCGCCCTGGTCCGAGCCCGCGACCTCGATCGTGACGACGGACGGCAGCGCCTCCGTGGCGACGGCGGTGGTCTCGTTGACGGAACCCGGATTGTTCACCGTCACGGTGTCGGGTCCCTGCGCGACCCCGGTCGAGGTCTGGTTGGAGATCCCGTTGAGGATGGCTCCCCCGCCGAATCCGGCGACACCGCCGACGAGCGCGGCGGCGACCACGATGGCGGCGAACTTCACACCGGCACGGGGCTTCTCCTTGGCCTTCACCGGAGCCGCGAACGGCTCGCCCTGCCCTGGCTGGGCCGCGGAGTGGATGCCGAACGCCGCGCCGGGCGCGGTCGAGGTGGGGGCGCCGGGGTGCGCCGGGGCCGATCCGTATGCCGATGCGTCCGGGGCACCGACACCGCTCGGAGCAGCGAACGCCGCGGGCTGCTGCGGCACGGGTGCAGCGTGGGGCGCGGCGAACGCGGGAGCGCCACCCGGTGCGGGATTCTGCGACGCCGCAGGCGTCTGCGGCGGAGTGACCGCGGCAGGCGCCGAGGTGAACGTCTGCGGCATCTCGTGTCCCTGGCCGACGGGCGCGGGGGCAGGGAGGTCGGTACGGGTCTCAGCGGCGCCGTTCGTCGTCGAATGGTCGACGGCCCCTGGCACCTCGGTGGACGGCACGGCGTCGTTCGACGCGGGTGACGTGTGGTCGTGGGTGTTGTCTTCGTTCATGGTGTGTGCTCCTTCAACAACGCCCCTTCAGAATGACGACTCTGTCTGTGCGTTTCGTATGGTGCAGATGAGTTTCCGCTATGGCCTTAGCCTGTTCTCCATGAATGAGATCCCCGGCGCCTGGCGGCGTACGGCAGCGGGAGCCGGCCTGCTCGCAGCCGACGGAACCGTCGCACCCACCATCTTCGCAGAGATGTCCGCCGCGGCGGCCAGAACCGGGGCGATCAACCTCGGGCAGGGCTTCCCCGACGAGGACGGCCCCAGGGAGGTGCTCGAGGCCGCCCGTGAGGCGATCTCCCGGGGCGTCAACCAGTACCCGCCCGGTCGGGGCGCGCCCGACCTGCTCGCCGCCATCAGCGAGCACCAGCAGCGGTTCTACGGACTGGAGGTCGACACGGCGAGCGAGGTGATCGTGACCGCCGGTGCGACGGAGGCGCTGACCGCCGCTCTGCTCGCGCTGATCGACGGACCGGACGACGAGGTGGTCGTCTTCGAGCCGTACTACGACTCGTACGCGGCGGCGGTCGCGCTGGCAGGCGCACGGTTGCGGACGGTCCCCCTGCGCGCTCCGGACTTCCGACCGGATCTGGATCTGCTCGCTGAGACCGTCACCGACCGCACCCGGATCATCCTCGTCAACGACCCGCACAATCCGACCGGTGCGGTGTTCGACCGGGAGGTGCTCGACGAGGTCATCCGGCTCGCCGAGCGGCACGACGCGACCATCGTCACCGACGAGGTCTACGAGCATCTGTCGTTCCACTCCCCGCACACTCCGATCGCCGCGCTGCCCGGCGGTGCGGCGCGCACCCTGACGATATCTTCGGCGGGCAAGACGTTTTCGGCCACGGGCTGGAAGATCGGCTGGGTGCACGGCCCCGCCGCGCTGATCACCGCCGTCCTGACCGTGAAGCAGTACCTGACCTACGTGAACGGCTCGCCCTTCCAGCCCGCTGTGGCCGTCGGCCTGCGCCTCGGCGACGACTACTTCACGGGGGCGGCGGCGGCACTGGCGCGCAAGCACGAGATCCTCGGCGCCGGGCTGAGGGACGCCGGGTTCGTCGTCCACGCGCCACAGGGGGGCTACTTCACCGTGGCCGATGCGTCGGGGCTCGGCGGTGCGGATGCGGCGCAGTTCTGCCGCGAGCTGCCTGAGCGGGCGGGTGTCGTGGCGATCCCGCTCAGCGCCTTCGTGTCAGCGGAGCGGCGACACGAGTACGCCGGGCTCGTGCGGTTCGCCGCGTGCAAGCGCATCGACGTGCTGCAGGAGGCCGCCGCACGGCTCAGCGCCGCCGAATTCTGATCGACGGAGCGGCTCCCGCCGTCAGCGCGGGCTGACCCGGTACCGTCTGAGCTGCAAGGCGGGGTTGCTCTCGCGAACCCGCTCGATCACGGCGCGCTCGACGGGCGCGAGGGCGATGCCCTCGCTCACTCCGACTCCGGCCAGGACGACGCCCTGCGGGTCGATGATCTGCGAGTGTCCCACCCCGACCGGGGTCGGGTGATCGGCCGCGACCACGTAGACGGTGTTCTCGATCGCGCGCGCCGCGAGCAATGTGGTCCAGTGATGCTCTTTGAGGGGGCCGCGCACCCATTCGGCGGGGACGACGAGCGCGTCGGCGCCGGCATCGACGAGCGTGCGTGCGACCTCGGGGAAGCGCAGGTCGTAGCAGGTCATGAGCCCGAAGCGCATGCCGGCGACCTCGAAGGTCGGCGCCGTGAGCTCGCCCGCCTCGATCCAGTCGGACTCCTTCTGTCCGAAGGCGTCGTACAGGTGCTGCTTGCGGTACACGCCGAGGATGCCGTCGCCGCGGACGGCGACGACGGTGTTGTGCACGTGCGCGGCGTCGGAGGCGCGCTCGACCAGGCCCGCGACGATCACGACGCCGTGGTCTGCCGCCAGGGCCCGCAGCGTCGTGACGAAGTCGCCCTCCAGCGTCTCCGCATTCGCGGCGAGCGTGTCGTCCATGGGATCGACGAAGTAGCTCGAGTACTCGGGGAAGACGATCAGTCGCGCGCCCCGGGCAGCGGCAGCGACGACGAGCTCGGCGAGGCGCTCACGGTTGCTTTCGCGGGAGTCCGTCGGAGCGAACTGGCAGACGGCGACGGGCACGGCGGCGGATGCGGGCATGCTCACATCCTCCCCCATCGCGCCGGGGCCGACCTCGATTCGCGAGCCCTCAGAATCCGTGTTAGGCTGTAACTCGTGCCGCGGGGTGGAGCAGTTCGGTAGCTCGCCGGGCTCATAACCCGGAGGTCGCAGGTTCAAATCCTGTCCCCGCAACGAGAATGCGACACAAGAAAGGCCCCTGATCAGGAGAAATCCTGATTAGGGGCCTTTTGCTTTCCTGCCTCATGACGTGCTGTCCACGACACACGAATCGGAACGCGGTCATGGTGGCGAGGCTCCTGCACACCGCTGCTGACAGTCACCGAGCGTCATGGACGCGTCGAAGTGGTCGTCACTGGACCCGCCGGTCACCGATACGGAAAGTCGGTACCCGCCGGACGATACCGGGATGAGGTGGATCGAGGCACGAAACCAGAATGGGCGCCCCCGGAGGGGCGCCCATTCTTGTCTCCTCGCTACGGGATCACTCCCCCGACGTCGACTCCAGTCCGAGCAGCGTGTTGACCGCGTCCGTGAGACGCTTGTCCGCCTCGGCGAACTTCGTCAGGTCGCCGGACTTGAGCGCGGCGTCACGGTCGGTGAGCGCCTGACGCGCAGCGTCGAGCGCCTCGGCCTGTGCATCGGTGGGCGTCGTCGGTTCGGTCGGAACCTCGCCGGTATCGGGATCGGGCTGCGTCGGCTCGACCTGGTCGTCACCGCCGGTCGCGCCCGAGTCTCCCCCGAAGAGCGTGTCGAGGGCTGCGGTCAGGGTGTCCTCGAACGCCACCTTGTCGCCGAAGGCCACGAGGACCTTCTGCAGACGCGGAAGCTTGGTGCCCTCCGACGACTGCACGTAGACCGGCTGCACGTAGAGCAGACCGCCTCCGACGGGCAGCGTCAGAAGATTGCCGTAGAGGACCTCGGACTCACCCTGCTGCAGCAGGTTCAGCTGCGGCACCACGGCGGTGTCGGAGTTGTAGGTGTTCTGCACCTGTCCCGGTCCCGGCACGGTCGTGTCGGTATCGATCTCGAGCATCCTGAGCTGTCCGTAGCCCTCGCCCTTGACGCCGGCCTCGGAGCCGGCATCCGAATCGACCGCGAGGTAGCCCATCAGGACGTCGCGGTTGCCGCCGCTCCCGGTCGCCGACGGGATGAACGTCGAGAACATCGAGAACCGCGGGGAATCCTGGCCGGGCATCTGCATGGTCAGGTAATACGGGGGCTGCAGCACCTGATCGCTGCGAGGGTCGTTCGGCGTCTGCCAGCGGTTGTCCTGCTGCGCGAACGAGCCTGCGGTGTCGATGTGGTAGATCCCGAGGATGTCGCGCTGCACCTTGAAGAGATCGGTCGGGTACCGCACGTGGCTCATCAGGTCGGACGACATCTCGCTCACCGGCTTGAGCGTCGACGGGTAGATGTTCTGCCACGTCTGCAGCACCGGGTCCTTGTCGTCCCAGGCATACAGGGTCACCGATCCGTCGTAGGCGTCGACCGTGGCCTTCACCGAGTTGCGGATGTAGTTGATGTCGTCGATCGCGAGGGTCGGCGACGGCAGGTTCGAGTCGGCGATCGCCTCGGAGAGGCTCACGTTCGTCGAGTAGGGGTACGTGGCGCTGGTCGTGTAGCCGTCGACGATCCAGACGATCTTGCCGTCGACCACGCTCGGGTACGGATCGCTGTCGAGCTCCAGGTACGGCGCGACCTTCTGCACTCGGGTCTTCGGATCGCGGTCGTACAGGATCTGCGATTCGTCGTTCACCAGATTGGAGAACAGGATCTGCTCGGACTGGAACTTCAGCGCGTAGAGGAGCTTCGTGAAGGTGTTGCCGATCTTCGGCCCACCGTCGCCCTCGAACGTGGTCTTGGTCTCGTTCGAGCCGTCCTTGCCGCGCGGGTAGTCGATCTCGACCGGGTCCGATCCGTCGGGCGACCCGACGATCGAGTACTCGGGCGAGTTCTCACCGAAGTACACGCGGGGCTCGAAGTTCTCCTGGTCGGTGAGGAATCCCGCGGAGGGGATGCCGCGCTCGAGGAAGACGGGCTCCCCGTCGCTCGTGCGCTGGTTGCCTGCCGCGACCACGAGACCGTAGCCGTGCGTGTAGACCGCGGCGCGGTTGTTCCAGTTGCTGACGTCGACGCCCTCCATGTCGAGGTCTCGCACCGACACCACGGTGTCCTGCATCTCCCCGTCGATCTCATACCGATCGACGTCGAGGTTCTGCTGGAACTGGTAGTACCCGCGGTACTGCTCGAGCTGACGCACAGCCGGGCTGATCACCGCAGGATCGACGATGCGGATGGATGCCGTCGTCTCGGCATCCGCGCGCAGCTGACCCGCCTCGGCATCGGTCTCGGCCTCGAAAGGAGTCGTCTCGAGATCGGCGACCCCGTACGCCTCCTTCGTGCCGTCGATGTTCCGCTGGTAGAACTCCGCCTGGTAGGCGTTCTGGTTCGGTCGCACCTGGAAGGTCGTGACCGCCCACGGGAAGCCGACGCCGACGACGAGCGAGGCGACGATCAGCAGCGCGGTCGCGGCCAGCGGGAAGCGCCAGCGACCGATGACGGCCGTGACGAAGAAGAGGATCGCGACGATCGCCGCGATGATGGTGAGGATCGCGAGACCGGGGATCGTCGCGTTCACGCCGGTGTAGGCGGGGCCGACGATGCGATCGTCCTGGGCGACCAGTGTCTTGAACCGGTCGAGCCACAGGCTCGCCGCCTGCACGAGCAGGTAGAGACCTGCGAGGATCGCGAGCTGGATGCGCGCGGGCTTGGAGATGCGCAGCTCACCCTGGCCGATGCGCACCGACCCGTAGAGGTACGACACGAGTGCGGTCACGACGAGCGTCAGCAGCAGCACGGCCGACACGAACGCGAGCAGGATCGAATAGAACGGCATCGCGAACATGTAGAAGCCGGTGTCGACGCCGAACTGCGGGTCGGTGGTGTCGGTGGTGACGCCGTTGGCCCACAGCCACACGGTCTTCCACTGGCTGGCGGCCGAGAAGCCGGCGAACAGGCCGAAGAAGATGGGCATGCCCCACATCGCGAGGCGACGGAGCGGCTCGATGACCTCCTGGTACCTGTCCAGCTGCGAGCTGAGGCGCACGTAGACGGGCCGCAGACGGTAGGCCAGCTGGATCGCGACGAACAGCGGCACCGCCATACCGAGGAAGCCGATGACGAACATCACCGCCGTGGCGAACCATTGAGTGGTGAGCACTCCGGTGAAGCCCACCTGGTCGAACCAGAGGTATTCGGTGTAGAACGACGCGAAGAGGAAGAAGGCGGCGATCAGCGCGGCGATGATCGCCAGCGAGATCCCGAAGATTCTTCGCGAGGTTCGAGGAGTGGCCGGGTTCGGTGCGGAAGTCGAGGTCACCCTTCCATCCTAGGCTCGCCTCACTGTACGGCGGCTGTCCACCCTGTCACGGGGAGGTCACGACATCGCAGCTCGGGAGCGCGGCCACATCGCCGCCGTCGGCGATCACGTCGAGCGCAGCGAGAGATTCCTCGAGGGTGGAGGTGCTGATCACCGTGAGCCCGTCGGGCACATGCCCGGTCACCTCGTCGCAATTGGACGACGGCGCGAGGAAGTACTCGGCGCCCGCGTCTCGCGCCCCGTAGAGCTTCTGACGGATGCCGCCGATCGGCCCCACCGTCCCGTCGGCCTCGATGGTGCCGGTGCCGGCGACGTTCTCCCCGCCGTTGAGCTCGCCCTCGGTGAGCGTGTCGATGATCCCGAGCGCGAACATCATGCCCGCGCTCGGACCGCCGACGTTGTCGAGCTGCAGCGTGACGTCGACCGCGAAGTCGTAGTCGGTGCGCAGCGAGACGCCGATGAGCCAGGTGGTGACATCCCCCTGGGTCTGCGCCTCGGGCGTGACCTCGACGACGTGCTCGTCGCCCGCACGCTGCACGGTGAGCGCGACGGGGGCTCCGCCGGCGTCCTGGATCGCCTGCTTCAGCTGCTTCGCGGAGCTCACTGCGGTGCCGTCCACCGCGGTGATGACGTCCTCCGCCTCGAGGCTCCCCTCGGCGGGCGCGTCGTCGATGACCTCCTGCACCACGACCTCGGCGCCGGTGTCGTATCCGAGCTCATCGAGCGCGGCGGCCGTGGCCTCGTGCTGCGAGTCGACCATCAGCGTCGCGTTCTGCTCGTCGCGCTGCTCGGTGGTCACGCCCTCGGGGAACACCGAGTCGATCGGGACGACGGCGCGCGAGGAGTCCGTCCACGCGAGAGCGAGTTCGAACCAGCTCGGCGTGCGCTCGCGGTTCCCGACGACCTGCACGGTCGTGAGGTCGAGCGTTCCCGCCGTCTCGTACGTCTCCGCACCGTCGATCTGGATCAGCGGGACCTGCTCGCCGTCGGCGCCGGCGGCGGTTCCGAGGGTGTCGTACACCGGCCCAGGGCGCTGGATCACGTAGGGCGTCGGGAGGAAGGTGAGCACGACGAGCGCGATCAGAGCGACGATCAGCGCCCAGACGCCCAGCCCGAGTTTCACAGACCGGGTTCGATCCACAGTTTTCCTCCGTCGTTCGCGGGCGGCGTACAGCGATCTGCCCGCGTCGGGGTCTGGCGGCCACTCCTGTGACTAGCGTAGATGCCACGGCTTCAGACGTGCTGAGAGGCGAGCGACATGCCAGACAACGACCCCACCCCCGAGGATTTCGAAGAGTTCCTCCGACGAATGATGGCCGGCCAGGGCGGCGGTGACATCGACCCCGAAGCGCTGCGGAACGCCTTCTCCGGCATGGACGGCATCCAGCTCGATCCCGCCATGATGCAGACCATCATGTCGCAGCTGCAAGGCGCCTTCGGCGGCGACGCATGGGAGAACGCGCTGCGTCAGGCGCTGCACATCGCGAACCGCGACGGGCTCGGCATCACCGAGGGATCGCGCACCTCGCTCGTCGACTCGTTCGCACTCGCCGATCTGTGGCTGAGCGAGGCGACCACCATCTCCGAGCTCGCCGAGCGGCCCAGGGCGATGACCCGCGGCGAGTGGGTCGAGGCGACCCTCCCGGTGTGGAAGGAGATCGCCGAGCCGGTGTCCACGAGCATCGCGGATGCGCTCACCAGCGCCCTCGACACCCAGGTGCCCGAGGAGATGCGCGAGGTCGTGCAGGGGGCCGGCAAGCTCATGCGGGGCCTCGGAGGGTCGGTGTTCGCGGCCCAGTTCGGACAGGTGCTCGGCAAGCTCGCCCTCGAAGTGGTGTCCGGCGGCGATGTCGGCATCCCCGTGCTCCCGGCAGGGACTGCGGCGGTGATCCCGCAGAACCTCAGCGACTTCGGCGACGGACTCGAGATCCCCGAAGACCAGATCATCCTCTACCTCGCCACGCGCGAGCTGGCCTACGCCCGGCTGTACCGCCACGCGAAGTGGCTGCACCTGCACGTGATGGCGCAGATCACCGACTTCGCACGCGGCGTCACGGTCGACGTCGACGCGCTGGAGGACGTGGCGAGCCGCCTCGACCCCTCGAATCCCGAGGAGCTGCGGTCGGCGATCGAGGGCGGCGCGCTGCTGCCCTCGCAGACGGAGGCGCAGAGCGAAGCTCTGGCGCGGCTCGAGAACCTGGTCGCGACGATCGACGGATGGGTCGACGTCGTCACCGCTCAGGCCACCTCCCGGCTTCCCGACGGCGCGCGCATCGCCGAGGCCGCACGCCGTCGCCGCGCGGTCGGCGGCCCGGCGGAGGACGCCCTCGGCGCTCTCGTCGGACTCAAGCTCCGCCCGCGCCGCCTGCGCGAGGCGTCGGCCATGTGGCAGGCGGTCACCGACGCGGTCGGCGCCGCGGGGCGCGACGCCCTGTGGGACTACCCCGACCTGATGCCCACCTCGGAGGACATCGACGACCCCTCCGCGCTGGTGGCGCGACTGCAGGCGACGGCCCGTGGCGAGCAGCCGGCCGCCGACGAGTTCGACGAGGCCCTCGCGCGCCTGCTCGACGGCGACGATTTCTCCGCCGAGAGGAACGGTGAGACGGATGACGCCTCTTCCGGAACCGACGGCGAGGAGAGCGACGGCGAGGAGCCGGGCGACGGGACCGGGGGCGAGCGACCGGTCTGACCCGGCCGTCGGTCCGGTCTGAAACCGGGGCCGGGTCAGGTACCCGGACCAGGGCCGACACCTCTCCTGCACAGACCGCGGGGGCGCCCGATCTTCTCCACCGATCGTCCTCCCGGCACCCCGCGCCACGTGATCATCCCCAGAATCGAGGGATGCCTCCGCTGAGTCCGCAGATCACGACCCGCCTCGACCCCGCCGTCCCGTTGCTGTGGCGCGATGGCGACACCCTGCAGATCGGCATCGAGGGAACTCTGCGGATCCCCGCCTCCGAACCGTGGGTGGAACGCCTCGTCGCCCGCATGGCGGCGGGTTTCCGCCGCTCGACGTTCGACGTCCTCGCCCACGCCGCGGGCGCACCGCGTGCCGACGCACGCCGGCTGCTCGCGCGGCTCGAGCCGTTGCTGGTCGACGATGTCGCCTCTCCCCCGGCCGCGTGGGTCGAGAGCATCGACGTCCTCGACGGCCGGTGCGAGTACCGGATGCGGGAGGCCCTGGTCGACGAGGGCGTGGCTGACGGTGTGCGCGGGGATCCTCGACACGTCGGTGTCGTTCTCGTGGAGGGCGCGGCGGCCGCGCTGCAGTTCGCACGCTACCTGCGCGACGACCTCGCCCACCTGCCGGTGTCGTGGGAGCGCGGGCGGACGACCGTCGGCCCCGTGATCGTCCCCGGCATCTCACCGTGTCTGAGCTGCCGCGACGGGCACGAGCGCGCGAAGGATCCGGCATGGCCGCGGCTGCACGCGCAGCTCGTCGCTCGCCCCGCCGGTCCTCTGAGCGCGGCATGCGTCGCCGACGCGGCCACCCTCGTCGCACGGCTGCTGGCGGCATCCGCGTCACCGGGCGAGTATGCGGTGATCAGCGACGACGGTCGGCGCGAGTGGCGTTTGGTGACATTTCACGAAGAATGCCGGTGCCGCGTGCCGTCGTCCCCATCTCTGCCAGGAACCGCGACGGCGCTCGTTCCCCTCGCCCCGCGGATCGAGACCAGGAGAGCGCCAGCGTACGCGCGGCTCGCGTGACACCGACATACGCGAGACGTCGCTCTTCGTCGATGGCCTCGAATCCGGTGGCATACGAGATGGGCAGCGCCCCCTCGGCCCACCCTGCGAGGTGCACGTGCGGCCATTCGAGACCCTTCGCGGCGTGCAGGGTCGACAGCGTGACGGTGCGCAGCGTCGGCTCATGCTGGTCCTTGGCGCGAGCCATCAGCGAGTCGCTGAACGTGCGGAGGTTCTCGTCGGGTCCGGCGTCCTCCGCGAGCCTGAGGATCGCGCGCCGCGCCTCCCAGCCGTCGCGCTGCGCGCCACCCGCGGCCGGGGGCTCGTCGCTCAGGCCGAGCTCGCGCAGGACGCGCTGGACACCCGGGAGGAATCCCTGTTCGGTGGGAGCGACCGCCGCTGCTCGCAGCGCGAGGATCGCCTGCCGCACCTCGGGCATCGCGAAGAACCGCGTGCCGCCCAGCACCGAGGTCGCGACGCCCTCGGCGGCGAGCGCCTGCTGCAGCGCGGCGGACTGCGCGTGCGCGCGGTAGAGCACGGCGATGTCGGCGGGAGACGTACCCGCGGCGATGCGGGCCGAGACGGCCGCGGCGATGCCTTCGGCCTCCTCGCGCTCGGAGTCGTACGCGGTGACGGTGGGGGCATCCGCGTGGAAGGTCTCGCGCGCCGGGACGAGCTCGAGCGCACCCGGCCTGCCCTTCATGAGCGCGTTCGCCGCTTCGAGGATCGGGGCCTGCGACCGGTAGTTGGTCTCGAGGCGGACGACCGTCGCATCGGGATGCCGTCGTTCGAACTCCAAGAGGAAGCGCTGCTCGGCGCCCGCGAACGAGTAGATGGTCTGGCTGGCGTCGCCCACGACACAGATGTCGCGCCGGTCGCCCAGCCAGAGCTCGAGCAGACGGTTCTGCAACGGCGACACGTCCTGATACTCGTCGACCG
>NZ_JBEOUR010000042.1:0-32821 GCF_040302605.1 Microbacterium sp. NPDC097977 | reverse complement strand
CGCGGCTCACCGCCGTCGTGTCGACCGTCGTGTAGGCGGGCGAAGGGAAGGAGGTCGCCGGAGCACCCTCGACGCCGGTGAACGCCTGGTTCCACACGGACCCGGCCCAGGATCCCACCTCGCTGTTGCGGGTGTACCACTGCTGCTGGGGGCCCGACCCCGCCTCGCCATCGATCACCGAGTCCGCGAGGAATCCGCCGCTGGAGAAGCCCCAGAACTGTGGGTGCAGCTGCAGATCGCCCTGGATGTGCACTCGTCGCATCGGGGCGGCCTGCGAGACCGCCCATCTCGCGGCTCCGCCGGAGGGGGTGATCGACACGTTCTCGAGCGAGCGCCAGAAGTTGGTCAGCGCATCGTCGACCCATGGCTGCGCAGGATCCCACACGCGGCCTTCGACGCGTACCTGCCCCTCTATGCCGACGTCGTCGGGAAGCAGTCCGAGCCCGGCGACCGAGGTGTAATAGCCGAGCTGCGCGTCGACGGAGTACTCACCAGGCTTGAACAGCACTGCTGCGCGCTGATCGGTGAACTCGGCCGTCCCCAGCTCGTCGAAGAGTGAGTCGAACAGCGCCTGTGTCTGCGCTGGATCATCGGCGGGGTCGATGATGTGGACGTTCGGACCGAAATCCGGGTCTCCGCCGCTCTCGTCGGCTGATGCCGCAGAGCCGGTGGCGATCAGTCCGCTCACGAGCAGGGACCCGACGCACAGTGTGGCGCCGAGTCGGAGGGGTCGTCGAAGGTGCATTCATTTCTCCTCGTTGAGTGTGAATCTCGGGCGCGGGCTCGCGCCCCCTTTACGTCGTGGAATCGCCGGGTCAGGCGTCCTCGTACTCGTCGGGCGACCACTCCTCTCGCCAGTCGATGATCGGGCGGCCGTCTTCGAAGCGGATCGGCAGCCAGACGTAGTCGGCGATCGAGGTGTCGACGTAGGCGAACTCCTCCATCGGCTCGTCGCCGTCCTTGCCCGGTGCGAAGTGCTCGATGAAGGCCTGCCGTGCACGATCGCCGTGTTCCAGGTAGCGCGGGAGCCAACGGTCGGCGATCGCGATGTAGAGGTCCTTCTTTCCCGGATGCCGGAACACCGACGAGATCTGGGAGTGGAAAGACGTGCGCGACTCGTCGTCCGGGTGCAGATCTCCGAGCACCTCGAACGGGCCGTGATAGCCGCGTGAGACGGCCGACTCCGACGGGTTCGGGTAGTACCCCGTGGTGCCCGAAGTCAGCAGGTAGTGCAGTCCGCCGCGCTGGAAGTGGGCAGGAGCCTCGCGCACGAACGGCGGCTGCGACTGCGGGAAATGCGTCGAGTAGTACCCCGTGACGTCGGTGTAGTCACTGGTGAGATCGGCGCAGATCATCTCGGAGTGCACCCGTTCGAAGTAGTAGTACCCCTTGCCGTCGTGCGGGTCGACGACCAGATCGAAGTCGCCGGCGCTCATGTCGAGCGGCCGCAGCCAGGTGCGCTGGATCTCGTAGGGACCGAGGATGCTGTCGGCGGTGAGCACCGTCGATCGCTGCACCGATCCCTTGGTCATCACCTTCACCCAGCAGACGAACTTGCCGGTCTCTGCGTTGAAGATGATGTGCGGTCGATCGAGACCCTGGCCCGGATGCAACGGTGAGGACTCGTCATCTTCGTCCGGCGGGATGATGACACCGCGGTCGTCCCAGTTGATGAGGTCGGTCGATGAGTAGCATCGCACCCCCCAGTGCCAGATGCCGCTCCCGGGGGTGGAGAACTCCTTGTTCTCGCCGTACCAGTAGTGCACACCGTCGACGGTGAGCACGGAGCCGCCGTGCGCGTGGATGCGCTCGCCCTCGGTGTCGAGCCACACGTGTCCCGGCCGGATCCGCTGCTGAATCATGCTGCTCCTTCGTTCTCGAGAACGGGCTCGGGTCGGCGCCAGCCGAAGAACGGACGTTCAGGGTCGTCGTCGACAGAGCGGAAGGTGGTGGTGAACGAGTGCAGACCCGGACCGACGGGAATCTGCTCCGTCGAGCCCGGCAGCACGAGGAAGCCGGTGGATGCCGCGGGCACCTCGAGCGAGATCGACATCGACTCCCCGTCGCGCTCCCACGAGATCGCGGCGGAGCCGCGGACGCTGTCGTACCGCGCGCTGGCCCGGGTGAGGCCGCCGCCCGGCCGCGGCTCGAAGCGGATGCGCTCCCACCCCGGCGCGTCGGCAGCGAGACCTGCGACGGCACGGTGCAGGAAGTCCGCGACGGCGCCGAGCGCGTAGTGGTTGAAGGACGTCATGTCGCCGGGGTTGATCGAGCCGTCGGGGAGCATGCTGTCCCACCGCTCCCAGATCGTCGTCGCCCCCATGCTCACCGGATACAGCCACGACGGCAGTTCGTCCTGCAGCAGCAGGTGGTACGCGTAGTCCATGCTGCCGGCGCGCACCAGAGCGTCGCAGATGATCGGCGTCCCGACGAACCCCGTCGAGATGTGGAATCCGCCCGCTCCGACGAGTTCCTGAAGGCGAGCGCCGGCGCGCCGCACCTGCTCCTCGTTCTCGAAGAGCTCGAACACCAGCGCGACGGCGAGCGAGGTCGGGGTGTCGCTGACCACGCGGCCGCTGTCGCTGAGGAACTCGTCCTGGAACGCACGCACCGCACGCTCGGCGATCGAGCGGTAGCGCGCGGCATCCGCCTCCTGTCCGAGAAGCATCGCGGCATCGGCCACGATGCGCGCCGTCCGCACGTGATACGCAGTCGCCACGAGGTACTTGTCGGTGTGCGACTTACCCGGGTCCTCGGGTGGCGCGGTCGGGTCGAGCCAGTCCCCCAGCTGGAATCCGCTGTTCCACAGACCGGTGTGGCCGGTGAGGCCGTCGACCAGGTCGACCCAGGCCCGCATGCTCGCGTACTGATCGGCGAGGATCCGCAGATCGCCGTCGTTGCGGTACATCTCCCACGGGACGATCACTGCCGCGTCACCCCAGGCCGCCGTGGGGAAATTCGGGAAGCCGCACTCCACCCAGGGCACGAAGTTGGGCACGTGGCCCTGGTCGGCCTGCTCGAACGCGAGATCGCGCAGCCATCCGGTGAGCGTGCCATGCGCGGCGAACAGGCGAAGCGCGGTCGGTGCGAACACCTGGATGTCGCCCGTCCAGCCCACGCGCTCGTCGCGCTGCGGGCAATCGGTGGGCAGATCGACGAAGTTGTCGCGCATGCTCCAGACCACGTTGGAGTGCAGGCGGTCCAGTCCGTCGTTCGACGACTCGAACCACCCCGTGCGACGCATCCCGGTATGGATCACCACCGCCTCCACGTCGCCCTCGTGCAGCTCGCCCGGCCAGTTCTCGAGCTCGGCGTACTGGAAGCCGTGGATCGTGAACCGAGGCGTGTAGATCTCCTCGCCGTTCCCCGCGGCCGTGTAGGTGTCGACCGACGTCGCCGCGCGAAGAGGTCGGATGCCGAGCTCTCCGTTCTCGATCACCTCGGCATGATGCAGCGTCACCGTATGTCCGGCATCCGCGCGAAGCCTGATGCGCAGCACGCCGGAGATGTTCTGGCCGAAGTCGAGACGGATGCGACCACTCTGCTGTCGAGTGATCGACACCGGTCTCAGCACCTGGGTCTCCTGCACGGGCAGCGCGGTGGGCGGCTCGATCTCGGCCGGGAAGTCGGTTCGGCGCAGCGTGGCCGCCGGAGTCCAGCCGGACGCGTCGAAACCGGCGGCGGACCAGCCGATCTGGGCGAGCCGCGCATCGAAGGTCTCGCCCTCGTACAGCCCCACCTCGGTGATCGGCGACGGCGCCGTGGTCCACTCGAGGGGCACGTGATGCGTCGCACCGTCGGCCGTGGTGACCTCGAACTGGGCGAGCAGTGCGACATCCGCGCCGTAGATGTCCCAGACTCCGCCGTCGAAACCGATGTGCCCTCGGTACCAGCCGTCGGCGAGCCACGCTCCGACGACGTTCTCGCCTTTTCGCAACGCGGCGGTCACGTCGTGCGTCTGATAGCGCAGGCGGTGGGTGTAGCTCGTCCATCCCGGCGCCAGCACGTCGTCGCCGATGCGTCCGCCGTTGACCTCGAGCTCGTACACGCCGTGCGCGGTCGAATGGATCCGGGCACGGACGATGCCCTCGGGCAGAGTCCCCTCGTCGACGACCGCTCGCAGCAGGTAGGCGGGGCGGGGTGCATCGCGTCCGGCCGCGACCGACGGCGACACGAAGTCGACGCGCCAGTCGTCGCCGAGCCCGGCCTCGATCCTCATCGGCTCGCTCCAGATCTCGGAGCCGACAGCACGGATACGCAGTTCTCCCCCCGCGCGTGGGGCGAGCGGAGCGAACGGCCACGGCACATGCTGGGTCGTCACGATCCGCTCGATCCGCGTCGTGCCGTCGTCCGCGGTGAACTCGGCCTCGAACGCGGATGCGACGGCATCCGCCACGAAGGAGATCCGAGGCTCGGCCTCGCCGATGCCGATGGTCGTGCCATCGCGACGGTTCTCCAGCCAGATCTCGATGATGTTCGTCATGTCAGCCCTTCACCGATCCTGCGGTCAGGCCCTTCATGACCTGCTGGTTGAGGAACACGTAGATGAGCAGCGTTCCGAGTACGTTGACCGAGATCGCGGCGAAGGTCGGCCCGTACTGGACCGCCCCGTACTCTCCGGTGAAGTTGAGCAACCCGACCTGGATCGTGCGCAGGTCGCTGCTGTTGGTGAAGGTCAGCGCGATGAGCAGGTCGTTCCAGAGGAAGAAGAACTGCACGAGGCCGATCGTGAAGAGGGCGTTCTTGACCAGCGGAAGCCCGATCGAGAAGAACGAACGGAAGATCGACGCGCCGTCGAGAGTCGACGCCTCGAAGATCTCCCGAGGCACGGAGCGGAAGAACGTCGCCATCATGAACACGGTCAACGGCATGCCCAGCGCGACATAGGTGATGATGAGCGGCCACAGGGTGCCGGTCATGTTCGTGCGGAAGTAGATCGTGAACAGCGGCAGCAGGATCATCTGCGCCGGCACCATGATGCCGGCGAGGAAGAGCAGCAGGACGGTGCCTCTGCCCTTCCAGACCATGACCTCGAGAGCGAAGCCCGCGGCGGTGCCGAACACCAGGATGATCGCGAGCGACGGGAACACCGCGATCACGCTGTTGACGATGTACTTGCCGAACTCGCCGGTGGTGAAGACGTCGATGTAGTTGACGATGTCCCACGATTGCGGCAGCGCCCAGAACGGCTCGTTGAGGAACTCGCTCTGGGTCTTGAACGACCCGAGCAGCATCCAGAGGATCGGGTAGACCTCGACGATGAGGAGCACGGCGATCAGCAGCCGGATCGGAAGCCTGCGGAGGAAGTCGCGCGCGCCCCGTCTGTTCGGGTCGACGTCGCGTCGGGTGGGCAGCGGGGTGCCCGTGACGATGGTGGTGGTTGCGCTCACTGGTTCAGTCCTTCGTCAGGTCGCGGCGGGTGGAGCGGAAGATGAAGACCGTGAACAGCAGGCACAGGATCGTCAGCATGAGCGCGATCGTGCTGCCGTACCCGTAGTCGCCGTAGGCGAACGACGTGCGGAACATGTACAGCGTCAGCGGTGTGGTGGCATTGCCGGGCCCGCCGTTGGTCAATGCCACGACGGTGTCGAAGACCTTGAGTGTGCCATTGATGCTGAAGATGATCGACGACAGCAGTACCGGAAGCGACAAGGGCAGCACGATCGTGCGGATGAGCTTCCAGCCGGAGGCGCCGTCGATGCGTGCCGACTCGATGAGCTCATCGGGGATGTCGACGAGTCCCGCATAGAGAAGCACGGCGTAGAAGCCCATCGAGCGCCAGAGGTCCATCGCGATGATGACCCAGAAGGAGGCATCAGGGGTGCCGAACCAATCGAGGTTCTGTCCTCCGAGGATGCCGAGGAACGAGTTCACCGGGCCGACCGTCGGCGCCGCCTCGAACAGGCGCTGGAACAGCAGCGCGACCGCCACCGTCGGCAGGACGACGGGGAAGAACACGATCGTGCGGATGATGCCCGACCCCTTGCGGAGCCAGAAGACGTACATCAGAGAGAGCAGGTACCCCACGATCACCTGTAGTGCCGTGAGGATGAGGGCGTACTTCAGCGTGAAGAAGATCGCGTTCCACGCGGCCGGGTCCTGGAAGAACTTCGCGAAGTTGGCGAACCCGTTGAAGGTGAAGCCGGTGATGGGGTTGCCGTCCTGCACCGTGTAGAACAGCGACCACACGATCGGGACGAGCATGACGAGCGAGTAGACGAGCAGCGCGGGTCCGAGGAGGACGAAGATGGCGCGCTTGTCACCGAGGACTTTGTGCATGGTGGATCTCCTGATGCGACGACGACGGTCCCGGGGCGAGCGGATGCCCGCCCCGGGAGTGGGTCAGCCTTCGTCGTTGGCTGCCTGGACGAGCTTCATGAACTCTTCACCGGAGAGGCTGCCGTTGGCGAGGCCCGCACCGTTGTTCTGGCTGATGCCGGTGGCCTTCGGCGTGAAGAGCGCCTCGAACCACAGGACGCTGGAGGGAGCGTTGGCGATCTCCTCCTGCACGGCCTGCGTCGTCGAAGGAAGGTCCGTGGGCGGGTTGTCGACCACGAAGCCCGACACGACGCCGCTGTCGTTCAGCGCGGTGTCGCCGTAGCCCTCGGCGATGCACTTCAGCCAGGCGGCGGACTCGTCGTCGTAGTTCTTCTCGGCGAACATCACCGGGATGCCGACGTTCGCGGGGACCTCGTCGATGCTCCCCTTCCCTCCCTCGACCGCAGGGAACCGGGCGAAGCCGACGTTGTCGACCCCGATCTGGTTCTGCTCCTCGTCGTTGAAGTTCGCCAGCGCCCAGCTGCCCATGTAGTAGAAGGCGGCTTTGCCGGTGAGGAACAGGTTCATCGAGGCGTTGTAGTCGATCGAGCCGACGGCATCGCCGAAGTATCCGGCGGTGCCGAGCTCCGCGACCGCGTCGGCCGCGGCGACGTACTCGGGGTCGGTCAGCTTCGCGTCGCCGTCGGCCACCTTCTGCAGGGCGTCGGCGCCGAGGGTGCGGAAGATGTAGTCGCCCACCAGGCGCGTGACCGGCCAGCCGTCCTTGCCTGCGGTCGCGAACGGCTGCACGCCGGCGTCCTTCAGGGTGGAGGCGGCGTCGACGAGGTCATCCCACGTCTCGGGCACCTCGACGCCGTTGTCGGCGAGCAGTTCCTTGTTGTACCAGAATCCCTCGATGTTGAACTCCGTCGGCAGAGCGTAGAGCGCCCCGTCTCCGTACAGCGCCTTGACGGTCGACTCGGCAGCAGGGACCAGACGGTCGGAGACGCCGAGGTCGTCGAGCGCCGTGGAGAGGTCGAGCACCTTGCCGCCGTCGATGAACTCCGACATGAGCGCCGGCGTGCCGGCGGCCATCTGCATGTCGGAGAGACCGTCCTGGCTGGCGAGCAGCTGCAGCTGCTGATCCCACTGCGTACCCGAGATGTCGTCGGATGTCAGCGGTGCGGCGTCGGCCGCGGCCTTGCACTGGTCACCCGCGAGAGTCTCCAGCGTCGTGATGATCGTGGTGTTCTCGGTCTGGCCGAGATAGCTGAACTCGCCGTCTCCGGCGCCAGACCCGGATCCGGATCCTCCGGAGCCTCCTGAGCAGGCCGAGAGCGCGAGAGCACCGACACCGATGAGCGCGATTGCGGGGGCAAGGCGACGGGCGCGCCTCGTTGCTGTGGTCACTGTTCCTCCTTGAAGAGCGACGCCTCTTTTGAAGCGCTTCATTCACACCATGCCATATAAAAAAAGAGCATGTCAAGACCGTTACGAAGCAGAAATGAAGCGCTTCACGATCACGCATGCCCTAGAGTTGAAGGATCAGGTCATGGCGAGGATGCCGAGGAGGACGAAGTGACCGACACTCCCCCACCCGCGCGCGCGAAGCCCAGCATGACCGACGTCGCGGCCCACGCAGGAGTCGCACTCGGCACGGTCTCGAACACGCTGAACAACCCCGAGAAGGTGCGCGAGGCCACGCGGCGCAAGGTGCTCGCATCCATCGCCGAGCTCGGCTTCGTGCGCAACGACGCCGCGCGCTCGCTCGCCGCCGGCAACAGCACCTCGGTCGGCCTGGTACTCGCCGACCTCGGCAACTCGTTCTTCGTCGACATCGCCCGCGGCGCCGAGCGTGCGCTCCGACGCCACAAGATGGACGTGCTGATCGTCAACTCCGACGTCGACCCCGATCGCGAGGTGCACAATCTCGAGCTGCTCGACCGCTCACGTGTCGCCGGCATCATCCTCGCCCCGCTCGACACCGTCCTCGCGAAGTCGCCGCACCCGGACAACCGCACGACGCCGACGGTGCTCGCGAACTTCGAGTCCCCCTCCCTCGCGTACCCCGGGGTGACCGTGGACGAGCGGCATGGCGGAGCACTGGCGGCCTCGCACCTGATAACGCTCGGCCGCAGACGACTGCTGTTCGTCGGAGGACCGCGCTTCCTCACCGCGGTGAACCAGCGGTGGGAGGGAGCCGAGCAGGCCACGACCGTCCACCCCGACGCGCGTATCGACATCCTCGAGACGCGCGGAGTGAACATCCGCCACGGGCGGGATGCCGGAAGGCAGATCCTCGCCCGCGGTGCCGGCACCTACGATGGCATCGTCGCCGCATCCGACCTCGTGGCGATCGGACTCATCCAGATCCTCAACGAGGTTCCCGGATTCTCGGTGCCCGGCGACATCGCCATCACCGGATACGACAACAACCACTTCGCATCCGAGAGCGCGATCCCGATCAGCACGGTCAGCCAGCCGGGCGAAGAGATGGGCGCTGTCGCGGCCGACCTGCTGCTGGAGCGCATCGCCGACCCGGGGGCACCCGCACGCAGCGTGACGCTCGAACCGCGGTTGCTGCCGCGCGCCTCCACCCTCGGCGAGATGTGGCGCAGGGACTGACTCGAGCGCCGCACGCCGCGTGCATCACCCGTGCGGCGACGCCCCGCAGCGGCCCCGGAAACGAGAGATCCCCGCCGCTCTCGCGACGGGGATCTCACCTGATGTGCGCCCGAAGGGACTCGAACCCCTAACCTTCTGATCCGTAGTCAGATGCTCTATCCATTGAGCTACGGGCGCTCCTGGACCGCTCAGCGGGCCGTAGAACAGCCTACAACAGACGCGGCGCGAAAGCGAAACGAGGGTCAGTCCTCGTCCGCGCCGACCTTCTGCTTCGTCTTCCGCTTGGCCTTCGCGCGCTGCAGCGACGACAGCGCCTGCAGGTCGACCAGCCGCAGAGCCTGCATTCTGGCCTCGCGCATCCGGTCGTAGTCGGGATCCTGATCGGGCCGCATCCCCTCGACGCGCAGGCGCCGATCGAGGTTGTGGCGCACATCGGCCCAGGCGCCCTCGCGGGCCTCCTCGACGATCACGCGCAGCGCCGCGTCGTCTTCCATCACGTCGCGCAGCTTCGCGGCGACACCGTGCGACTGCTTGGCCCGGCGGCGCAGGTTGCGCACATCGCGGTCGCGGTAGTCGTGGGTGCCCGACGGATCGGAGTGACGGCCCCTGGCGCGCTTGCGCAGCTGGGTCAGGTTGCGCTCGATCTCCTCCGACTCCTCGGCCATCGCCCGCAGCGCCTCCCGCGCGTCGGCGACGTACCGGTCGGTGTCGAACACCCCGTTCTCGGCGATCGTGCCGATGAGGATGTGATTCTTCACGGCGAGGCGCGCGGCGGCGGTCGCGATCGCAACGCCTTCGGCGACGGCATCCGCAGTTCTTCCCACCCCGACCTCCTCCATTGAGAATACCCGTATCGCTTCGTCGCGCACTCGGCCAGAATGGATCGGGATCACGCCGTCGCCTCCTGTCCGGCGCCGAACGTCACCCTCGATCCCCGTCGGGAGGAGTGCAGTGAAGCGTCTCGCCCTCGCCGGGAGCACGACGGTCGTCACCGGAGCCGCGAACGGGATGGGCGCGCAGATCGCGCGGATCCTCGCCGCCGACGGCGTGCACCTCGCTCTGATCGACCACGACGCCGACGCGCTCGCGACGGTGGTCGTGGCCCTCCCCCCGACCACCGTCACCGCACACGTGGTCGACCTGCGCGACGACGACGCCGTGTTCGCCGCCGCCGCCGACATCTCCGCCGCGCATCCTCGGATCTCCGCCCTGATCACGTGCGCGGGATCGTCGATGCTCGGCACGCTCGATCAGCTCACGATGGAGGAGATGCGCTGGCTCGCCGACGTCAACCTCTGGGGCACCGTGTCGATCACCAAAGCGCTGCTGCCCTCGCTGCGCGCGTCTCCCGCCGCGCACATCACCCACCTCGCGAGCATCTACGCGCTCGCCGCGCCCGCCGGACGCATCCCCTATGCGCTGAGCAAGTACGCGGTGCGGGGCTTCTCCGAGGCGCTGCGGCACGAGCTCGAGGGGACGACGGTGACGGTGGGGGCGGTGTACCCGGCCGGAGTCCGCACCGGCATCATCCTGCACGGTCGCTACGCCGCGGCGATCGATCCCGCCGTGGCCGCACGGGCGGCGGAGGCGCAGGCGGCGATGTACCACACCGAGCCCGCGGACGCGGCGGCCGCGATCGTCCGGGCGACGATGCGCCGTCGTGCGCGCACGATGGTGGGCCGGGAGGCCCGCCTCGTCGACGTCCTGGTGCGGCTCGCTCCTGCCGCCTACTGGCGAGTGATGCGACGCCCCCTGCGCGACGCCGTCGACACGACGACCCCGATCGACTGACGGGCTCAGCGCACGGCGCCGACCCAGATCCCTGAGGCCCAGGCCTGCTGATCGCCGTCGCAGCCGACGGAGCCCGGATACCCGCGCACCACCGCCATGCAGTTCGCGAGGAACTCCGGGTCGCCGCCGAACATCGACTGATACGTGTCCGAGGCGGTGAGCGCACCCCACACGCGGAACTGGTAGATGTGCGCGAGCTCGTGCGCCATCGCCCAGTTCAGTCGCTCGGTGCTCCACTGGGCGATGTCCGCGCGGTACTTGATGTACCCGTTGCTGTTCGCACAGGCGGCGGCCGATCCCCCGGCGCACGAGGCCGACTCGTACAGCCCCACCCCGCCTCCGCCCACCGTGTCGAGGGCGGCGCGCACCCGCGCGTAGCCGTCGGGTCCGCTCGACGACCAGGCAGGTCCCCCGGGCGCCGCGTACTGCGCGGCCTCCCAGACCGAGACGTCCTGGCCGACCTTGTCGATCAGGGCATGCACCGTCGCCGTCGCGGCGACGACCACCGCGGGGTCCTTGCGCTCGGCGAGCACGGCCTGCTGAGCGGACTGCACCGCCGCCCGATGCGCCGCGGTGTCGACCTTGCCCTCGGCCGACGTCAGCGCCGTCTGCAGACCCGCCAGCTCGGCCACGAACGCGGACCGCACATCGAGGACGGCCGCACGATCGGCGATCTCCCCCTCCGTGATCTCGATCAGTCCGGTGAGGCGGTCGGTGCGCATCTGCGCCGACTGCTCGGACTGCACGAGCGTGCGCAGCTCGTCGATCACGGCGGCGCGGTCGGCGTCGAGCGCCACGGCGCGACTCACGACCCCCGCGGCCAGCAGCAGGGTCGCGACCATGGTGACCGAGAAGATGCGCCGGATCACGGCGTGCCCGTCACGGGAGGAACCCGGTGGTGTCGGACAGCAGCGTCTCCTGGGCGGCGAGCGCGGTGCGCAGCGCCGTCAGCTGCTCGGCGTATCGATAGTTCCCGTCACGTGTGGCCTCGAGCGACTGCTCGGCACGCACCACCGCAGCCTTCGCCTCGTCGAGTGCGTCGACCCGCTGCTGATCCGCGACCACGACGAGCACGCATCCCCCGATGAGCAGCAGACCACCGGCGACCACCGCGACGCCCCTCATATCGCTCCCCAGGAGAAGATGACCATCCGGAACGATTCCGTAGAGCCAATATATCTCCGGCTCGAGCGGCCAGCTAGCGCGCGGCGGGCGACACCGCCCCGCGGAAGCGGCGAAGTCGCAGGCTGTTCAGCACCACGAACACACTGGAGAACGCCATCGCCGCCCCTGCGAGCATCGGGTTGAGCAGTCCGAGGGCCGCGAGCGGTATCGCCGCAACGTTGTAGGCCAGCGCCCAGAACAGGTTGCCGCGAATGGTCCCCAGCGTGCGCCGCGCCAGCCGGATCGCATCCACGGCGCCCCACAGGTCGGCCCGCACGAGGGTCAGGTCCGAGGCCTCGATGGCCGCATCGGTTCCGGTGCCCATCGCGATCCCGAGGTCGGACTGTGCGAGCGCCGCGGCGTCGTTGACACCGTCGCCCACCATCGCCACGCTGCGCCCCTGCTGCTGCAGGGCCACGATCTCGGCCACCTTCTGCTCGGGCAGCACTCCGGCGCGCACCTCGTCGATGCCGACCGCGGCGGCGACGCGCCGCGCGGTGCGCTCGTTGTCTCCCGTGAGCAGCACCGGTCGCAGTCCGAGCTGTCGCAGCGCGGCGATCGCGTCTGCGCTCGACGGCCTGACCTGATCCGCGACGATCAGCACGCCGCGCACCCGTCCGTCCCACGCCACGGCGACCGCCGTCCGCGCGCTCTCCTCGGCGGCGTCGAACGCGGCGGCGAGGGAGGGGTCGAGCTGCAGCCCCCAGTCGGCGAGCAGAGAGGGCCGTCCGGCGACCACTGCTCGCGCATCGACGACACCGGTGACGCCGCGGCCCTGCACGTTCTGGAAGGACTCGACCGCCGGCAGAGCGCCGAGTCGCTCGGTCGCGCCGCGCACGATCGCCTGCGCGATCGGATGCTCCGATGCCTCCTCCACCGCGGCCGTGAGGCGCAGCACCTCGGCCTCGTCCTCTCCCGACGCGGGGATGACCTCGAGGAGCGTCATGCGTCCGGTGGTGACCGTGCCGGTCTTGTCGAGCACGATGGTGTCGACGCGACGGGTCGACTCGAGAACCTCCGGTCCCTTGATGAGCAGTCCGAGCTGAGCGCCCCGCCCCGTCCCCACGAGCAGTGCCATCGGGGTTGCGAGGCCGAGCGCACACGGGCAGGCGATGATCAGCACGGCCACCGCCGCTGTGAAAGCGGCCGCCGTGCCGCCTCCGACGAGCAGCCAGGTGACGAGGGTCACCGCCGAGATCGCGAACACGATCGGCACGAAGATCGCCGACAGCCGGTCGGCGATCCGCTGTGCCTCGGCCTTGCCCGACTGCGCCTCCTCCACGAGGCGTGCGATGCGGGCGAGCTGGGTGTCGCCGCCGATGCGCGTCGCCGTGACCCGCAGTCGACCGCCGATGTTCACGGTGGCACCGGTGACGGCGTCGCCCGGGTGCACCTCGACCGGCACGGACTCGCCCGTGAGCATCGAGGCGTCCACCGCGGACGCCCCCTCGAGCACGACGCCGTCGGTCGCGATCTTCTCGCCGGGCCGCACGATGAACACGTCGCCCACCGCGAGGTCGGCGAGCGGCATCCGCTCTTCGCGACCTCCGCGCACGACCGCGACGTCCTTCGCGCCGAGCTCGCCGAGCGCGCGCAGTGCCGCGCCCGCCCGACGCTTGGACCGCTGCTCGAGAAAGCGCCCGAGCAGCAGGAACATCGTCACGCCGGCGGCGACTTCGAGGTAGATGCTCCCCAGGCCGTCGCCGCGTTCGATGAACCGGAACGGGTGCGTCATGCCCCACATGCCCGCGGTGCCGAAGAAGAGGGCGTACAGCGACCACGCGAAGGCGGCGGTGACGCCGACCGAGATGAGCGTGTCCATCGTGACGGTGCGGTGCGCCGCGTTCCGCAGGGCGGCACGGTGGAACGGCCAGGCCGCCCAGGTGACGACGGGAGTGGCGAGGATCAGCGACGCCCACTGCCATCCGGCGAACTGGAGGGGCTCGGCCATCGCCATCGCGATCACCGGGACCGCGAGCGCGATCGAGACGATCAGCCGCAGGCGCAGCAGTCGGTACGCCGGATCGACCGCATCCGCCTGCACCTCTCTCGGCAGTGCGGCCGTGTACCCCGTGCGCACGACCTCGGAGATGAGGTCGTCGACGACGATTCCGGCACGGGCCTCGACGTGCGCCTTCTCGGTGGCGTAGTTCACCGACGCGGAGACGCCGTCGATGCGGTTCAGTCGCTTCTCGACGCGCGCGGCGCACGACGCGCAGGTCATGCCCCCGATGTCGAGGTCGTAGGAGACGGGCTCCGTCGAGGTGGCCATCTCAGGCACGCGCCGCGGTGTACCCGGCCTCGTCGACGGCGGCCAGCACGGCGGCGTCGTCGACCGGTGCGTCGGCGGTGATCACGAGCCTGCCCGAGTCCGCGCTCACCTCGATCACGGTCACCCCCGGCAGCTTCGCGACCTCGCTGCGGACGGATCGCTCACAGTGGCCGCAGGTCATCCCGGTCACGGCGTATGCGGTCGTAGTCATCTCTGCATCCCTTCGACGGTTCCGAATACCCCCCTGGGGTATTCATCCAGAGACAACAGTACCCCTTCGAGGGGTATTCCCGCAGGGATCTCAGATCCCGGAGTGCCCACCGGCGAGGCGGCGCTCGGCGGTGGCCTGGCCGCTCGCCAGATGCCGCGGGATCAGCCACCGCAGCGTGTCGGTGTCACGCGCGGCGACCGCCTCGAGGATCACCCGGTGCTCCTCGGCCATCGCGAGCAGGTCGTCGTGCTGTCCGAACAGCCAGCGCAGTCGGGTCACGAACACGCCGATCAGCTCGTCGAGCATCTCGTTGCCCGCCAGCTCCGTCGCCACCTCGTGGAATTCGCCGGCGGCCATGCGGGCGGTCTCGGTGTCTCCCGCCTGGGCCGCCGACAGCTCCCGGTCGAGCGCAGCCCGGAGGCGTGCGATGCCCTCGTCGGTATGACGCTCGGCGGCGAAGAGGAAGATCAGGGTCTCGATCGCTTCGCGGACCTCGCCGAAGTCCTGGATGTCCCGGCGGGTGAACTCCCGCACGACCGCCCAACTGCGCGGTCGCGCGACCACCACGCCCTCGCTGACCAGGGTGCGGATCGCCTCGCGAACAGGCAGTCGCGAGACGTGGAGTTCGGCGGCGATGTCGCGCTCGACGAGCCGCGATCCGGGCGCGCGGCGCCCGAGGATGATGTCGTCGCGAAGAATGCGCGTCACCCTCACCGACTCGAGTTCGCCTGCAGTCCCCGCCCCCGCCATACGCGGATCCTCTCATTCCTCGCCCCGACCCGACAAGTTCGGCGCCCCCGCGCACGAGGCCGCCGGGCCGGCCGGGCGCCCGGGCCGGGGCACCCTGCCGGGGCACGCACGCGAGAGGGGGCCGGATGCCGCAGCATCCGCCCCCCTCTCGGAGCACGTCGCTCAGGGCAGGCGGTTCGCCTTCGCGAGGTTCGCCTCGAGCTCCGCGGCGGTCTGCTTCACGACGTACGCCGGACGGTCGCGCTCGACGCGCCAGGACTCGCTCAGCGGGCCGATGTTCACGGTGTCGAAGCCCGCCTCGTCGTAGAAGCGCGTGACGAAGTCCGTGGCGTCGGCGTCGTCGCCCGCGGTGGCGAGGGCACGGCGCCCCTCGGTTCCGGCCGGGGTTCCGTCAGTGGTGATGTCGGCCGAGTAGATGTGGTTGAACGCCTTCGCGATCCGCGACGTCGGCAGCTTCTGCTGCAGCATCTCGGAGGTCGTGGTCTCGCCCTTGTCGAGCGCCTCGATGTGACCGTCGCGCTCGAAGTAGTAGTTGTTCGTGTCGAGCACGATCTTGCCGGCGAGCTGGTCGGCGGGCAGCTGATCGATCGCGCCGAGCGGCACGGTCACGACGGCCACCTCCGCCGCCTCGGCGGCGTCCGCGGCGGTCGCCGCCTTCGCCTTCGGCCCGAGCTCTGCGATGAGATCCGCGAGCGTCTCCGGTCCGCGGGAATTCGCGATCACGACGTCGTATCCGTTGGCCACGGCGACGCGCGCGATCTGGCTGCCGATGTGTCCTGCTCCGATGATTCCGAGAGTTGTCATGCTCGGCCCAACGTCGCAGCGGGCGCACTATTCCCGCGGCGACCGCGTGTCTCCGCGCCTGCTCCGTGTCGCCGGTCGCTCAGACCGTGAGCAGGAAGCGCTCCTCGACACGGCGGTACCCCAGGCTCTCGTACAGCCGGACCGCCCCGTCGTTTAAGCCGAAGACGTGGAGTCCGATCGAGTCGGCGCCGAACCGCGCCGCCTCGCGCTCGGCCGCGATCATCACGTCGCGCCCGTACCCCCGGCGACGTCGGTCGCTCGCGATCTCGATGTCGAGGATGAACGCGTGCGGGCGCCCGCCCCGACGGCGGATGCCGATCCAGAGGACTCCGACCTCCTCGCCCTCGACCTCGGCGATGAAGAGCTCCTGCCCGGCGGAATCGATGCCGTCCGGCAGCTCGAGCTGCATCTGCCGGTGCGACTCCACCGCCGCATCCTCCGCCGAATAGCGGCCGGAGGATGCGAGATCCTCGGCGAAGGCCGCCTCAGAGCTCGCCGCGAAATCGACGAAGCGAGCTGCCGTCATCGGCGTCAGCACCAGAGACGAGGGCGCATCGCGCGACGGCAGCGGTTCGAGGAGCATCTGGATCGAGGCGACTTCGAATCCGCGCCCCTTGACGAACGCACGACTCGCGGCGTCGCAGACGTAGACGGCCATGCTGATCCGGTCGACGCTCTGCCGCCGTGCGAGCTCCCTCAGACGCTCGAGCACCTGGTCGAGCAGGACCGCATCCGGTGCGGAGTCGAACGCGAGATCGACGACGAACAGCACACCGTTGTTGGCGGCGAGCCACACCGTCCCGTGACGATGCGCGCCCTCGTCGATCGTGAGGATCAGAGAGGTCTCGGTGGCGAGCCCGTGCGGCAGCAGCTCATCGAGGAACGCATCGACCCTCTCGATCGCGTCGCCCCCGACGAACATCCCCGACTCCAGGCGGAGGGCGAGCAGGCGTTCCCGCGTGGCCGCACGCCAGTCGTCGAACCGGGCGTCATCGAGCGGAGTCAGGCGCACAGACATGTCTCCATCCTGCCCGTGCGTGCTCACGCCCGGTGGAGCGCGTCTTCGACGGCGACCCAGGCGAGCATCGCGCACTTCACCCGTGCCACGTACCGCGAGACACCGCCCAGGGCTGCCACGTCGCCGAGGAGCTCCTCGTCGGGCTCGATCTTGCCGCGCGAGCGCATGGCCTCGCGGAACGCCGCGATGCGGACCTCGAGCTCGGGCACGGTGAGTCCCTCGGCGAGCTCGGCGAGCAGCGACGCGGATGCCTGGGAGATGGCGCATCCGTGCCCCTCCCACGCGAGCGCCTCGATGCTGCCGTCGTCGGCCCGATGCACCTGCAGGGTGACCTCGTCGCCGCAGGTCGGGTTCACCTGGTGGGACTGCGCCGCGATCTCCTCGCGGAGCCCGAACCCGTGCGGGGTGCGCGAATGGTCGAGGATGAGCTCCTGATACAGGCCCTGCAGATCACTCATGCGCCCCTCCGGAAGAAGTCGATCGCGCCCTGGACGCCGTCGACGACGGCATCCACCTCGGCGTCGGTGGTGTACAGATACGTGCTCGCCCTGGTCGACGAGGTGATGCCGAGACGGCGGTGCAACGGCTGCGCGCAGTGATGCCCGACCCGCACCGCGATTCCGAGGTCGTCGAGGAACTGCCCGACGTCGTGCGAGTGGATGCCGTCGACGTCGAAGCTCGCGAGGCCCACTCGCGGCAGATCGATGCCGGCGCCGAGCACCCGCACCCCGTCGACGGCGGTGAGCCCGTCGAAGAGGCGGGCGCCGAGCGCTGCCTCGTGCGCGGCGATGCGCGGCATCCCCACCGCGGTGAGGTAGTCGACCGCGGCGGCCAGCGCGACGACCTGGGACACCCGCTGCGTGCCGGCCTCGAAGCGCTGGGGCGGCGGCAGGTACGAGGCCTCGGTGGTGGTGACGGTGGTGATCATGGATCCGCCGGTGAGGAACGGGGGCATGATCTCGAGCAGTTCACGGCGACCGTAGAGCGCACCGATCCCGGTCGGGCCCAGCATCTTGTGACCCGAGATCACGGCGAAGTCGACGTCGAGGGCGTGCACGTCGAGCGGCAGATGCGGTGCGGACTGACAGGCATCGAGCACCACGAATGCACCGACCTCGCGGGCGAGGGCGACGAGCTGAGCCACGGGATTGATCACCCCCAGCACGTTCGACACGTGGGTGACGGCGACGAGTCTGGTGCGCGCCGAGATGATGTCCGCGGCGACATCGAGCCGCAGCGCCCCGTGGTCGTCGAGCGGGATCACTCGCAGGGTCGCTCCGGTGCGCGCGGCGAGCTCCTGCCACGGGATGAGGTTGGCGTGATGTTCCATCTCGGTGGTCACGATCTCGTCGCCCTCACGCAGACGCAGCGGCTCCGCCGCCGCTCCACCCCGCCCGAGCGAGGCGTTCGAGAGCGAGTACGCGATGAGGTTCAGCGCCTCTGTGGCATTCGAGGTCCAGACGAGCTCCCCGACGTCTGCGCCGATGAAGCGCGCCACGGTCGCCCTTGCATCCTCGAAGACCTCCGTCGCCTCGGCGGCCAGCGTGTGCGCGCCGCGGTGTACGGCCGCGTTGAGGGTCGAGGCGAATTCGCGTTCGGCATCCAGCACGGAGAACGGGCGCTGCGATGTCGCCCCGGAGTCGAGGTAGGCGAGCGGATGCCCGTGCACCTCGGTCTGCAGGATCGGGAAGTCCTGGCGGAGGCGTCGCACCTCCTCGTCCGTGAGGGGACCGTCGCTCGGCGGGCTGATCGCGTCGACGTCGCGGGAAGTGCTCATCCTTCTAGCTTCTCATCCGGCGGGGCGAGACGGGTCACGATCGCGGCCGGCGAGTGGCACGCAACTGCCCTAGGCTCGCAGCATGTTCAGCGCCGCCACGCTCGTGACCTTCGTCGTCGCGGCATTCGTCATGGTCGTGATCCCCGGTCCGACCGTGCTCTTCACGATCGGCCGCGCCATGGCTCTGGGGCGGGTCGGCGGCTTCCTGAGCATCCTGGGCACCGCGGTCGGGTCGATCCTGCTCGTCATCGGCGTGGCGCTCGGGGTCGGCACCGTGGTCGCGCAGTCGATCGTGCTGTTCACCATCGTCAAGGTCCTCGGCGCCGGGTACCTCGTGTTCTTGGGCATCCAGGCGATCAGACATCGCACCGACGCGGCGAAGGCGATGACGGGGGCGGTGCCGACTCGCTCAGGTCTGCGACTGCTCGGCGAGGGCTTCGTCGTCGGTGCCACGAACCCCAAGTCGATCGCGTTCTTCCTCGCGATCCTGCCGCAGTTCGTCGACCTCCACTCGGGATCGGTGCCTCTGCAACTGCTGGTGCTCGGGGCGATCGTCGTCGCGATCGGAGTGGCCTGCGATGCGATCTGGGTACTGCTCGCGAGTGCGGCACGAGACTGGTTCGGCCGCTCACCGCGACGCATCGAGGCCATGAGCGCGACCGGCGGGAGCCTCATGATCGCTCTCGGCGCGTTCCTGCTGGTGTGGAGCGAGAAGCCCGCGAGCGTCTGAGCCGCGAGCTCACATCCGCGCGTAGCGGGCGCGGACCATGGAGAAGATGCCGTAGATCACGAGCCCTGCACCGACGACCCACAGCACGAGGCGCCCGAACGGCAGATCGGTGAGGCTGCGCAGCGCGGCATCGAGGCCTGCGGCCTTCTCGGGATCCTGCGTCCACGCCGCCACCACGAACAGCACGCCGGTGACCGCGATCGCGATGCCCTTCGCGAGGTAGCCCGCGACACCGAGGGCGAGGATGCCCGGCCGCGCAGGTCCCGTCGGCACGTCCATCGTCTTCCTGAATCCGCGCGTGAATCCGATGACGACGAACCCCACTCCGACACCTGCGACGCTGAGCCCCAGGATGATGAGCAGCACCACCCCTCCCGGGGCGGAGAGCACCACCGCGCTGAGGGTCTGCGACGTCTTCTCGGACTCGACCGTGCCGCCGAAAGCGAAGATCAACGCGAGCCCGGCGATCACCAGGTATGCGCCGGCGATTCCGATCAGCTTCACCCGCTGGCCCCACTTGCGGGGTTCCGCGCCCGAGGCGAGCATGCCGCTCGCGACCTGCCAGATCGCGAGCGTGATCAGCGCGACGGCGACCACGGCGAGCAGCAGTCCGCCGATCGGAGTCGAGCGGATCTGCTCCATCGCGCCGTCCTGATCGGCATCCCCGCCACCGCCCGAAGCGATCGAGATGGCTATGGCTCCGATGATGATGTGCACCACACCCACCATCACGAAACCCGCCCGCGCCACACGGCGGAAGGCGTCGGAATGCTGGGCCGTGCGCGCGGCATCCTTCGGGGAGGAGGTCATCCCTGCAGGATATCGCCGCGTGACGAGGCATCGGCGGGGCGTGCGGCGGCGCCATCGCCCACGCCATCGCCGTCGCCGTCGCCGAGGAGTCGGCGGTCGGCCTCGTCGTCGTAGCGATCCTGGGCGTCGAGGACCTCGTCGACATGCGATTCCGCCCAGATCCGCAGAGCCTGCAGCGGTTCGTGCAGTGTGCGCCCGAGCGGGGTGAGCCGATAGCGTGCGTGTCCGTCGTCGTCCACCGCGTGCGCGAGCATGCCGTCACGGTCGAGTGCGCGAAGAGTGTCGACCAGGACCTTCTTCGTGATCCCCTCGACCTTGCGGTGCAGCTCGCCGAACCGCAGCGGCTCCTCGTGCAGGAGGATCACGATCATCGCGGTCCACTTGTTGGCCACCCGCGCCAACGACGCGCGCGACGGGCAGCTCGAGGAGAACACGGTCCACTCGGGGCTCATCTGCTCGGCATCCCTCCGGTGACGTTGAAGTGACCACGCCCGTATGGAGACGCTGGATGCTCAGAATACCGAGACGACGAGGAGGACATCATGTCGGCGATCGACATCGTGGGACAGTACGGGGCGGCCTTGGCCGCGGGAGACATGAAGGCGCTGGCGGAGACCTTCGCCGCGGATGCCGTCTGGCACCAGCCGGGCACGAGCCAGGTCTCCGGCGACAAGGTCGGCCCTGAGGCGATCTTGGCGCACCTCGGGCATTTCATGGAGCTGAGCGGTGGCACCTTCGTCCTTGAGACCGACTCGGCGGCCGAGAGCGGCGATCTCGTGTCGGCGACGGTGCGCTTCCACGCCGCGCGCGAGGGACATGCGGATCTCGATCAGCACGGCGTCGATGTGTTCCGCGTGGCGGCCGGGCGGATCGCGGAGGTGTGGCTGATCAGTGAGGACCAGCAGGCGGAAGACGCATTCTGGGGCCACGCCTGAGACGGAGAGCAGCGGCCACGCCCGAGGCTGACGCTGAGGTCGGAGAGGCGCATCGGCGCTCTCCGGCCCCGGCGCCGGACCGGTGGGTCACCCCACGCGCTCGACCGGCTGCCGGAGGATGGTGCGGAGCTTCGCCGGCTCGACCCGTCGGACGTCGCTGAGATAGATCTCGTGATGCAGACCGGTCATGCGCAGGCCGCTGTCGGGGATGAACCGCTCGTGCAGATCGGCGAGAACCGGAGCCTCGTCGTCATAGGAGCCGACATGCAGGGTCTGCACGCAGAGTCCCTCGTCGAGCGTGTCGAGGCGCACCGAACGCAGCGTTGGGTTGTGCGACTGCTTCTTCTTCGCCGCCTTCTGCTCGACCGCCTCGACGGCATCGGTGAACATCTCGGTAGTGACATGGTCGGGAACCATGACCATCAGCGTCCACACCCACGCCGACTTGTCGCGCCGCGAGGTGAACGACGCCATGTCGGGCGCGTGCCACAGCCCCTCGAGCGGCATCACAACGGTGTCGACGCCGAGGGCCTTCCTGCTCTCGAACTTGAGCGTGTACGCCAGCGGGAAGAGCGCCGCGAGCGCATCGGAGTAGGCCGGTGCCGTGTTCGGATCGCCCGCGCCGTCGATCATCAGGTACTGCATCGGCGGCACCTCGAGGATGCGGAACTCGCCCCGCTTCGCCGCGTAGGCGTCGAGCGTCTTCTTCGGATCGATCGCCATCGCCGTTCCTCTCGCCGCAGAGCGCCCCTCGGGCCGCGACGACAGTGTCGCACGAACGGTCGACATCGGGCGGCGTCAGCTGCGCTCCCCCGGATCCGCCAGCAGACCGGCGAAGGCGAGTTCCGCGGCTCCGATCAGCAGCCGGTCCACGCCCAGGTCTGCCGGGCGGATCTCGAGCCCCTCGACGCTCTCGGACATCGCGAGAGCACCGACGTCTGCCGCGATCTGCTCGGAGCGCAGATCCTCGATCGTCGCGAGGAACCCTCCCAGGACGACGAGGGACGGATTGAGCACGTTGACGGCATTGGCCAGTGCGCTCGCGAGCACGTGCGCCTGGCGCGTGATCTCCTCGGACACCGCGTTGGAGGTCGAGGCGGAGAGCTCGGCGTCGAGCGTCTCGTCGTCGGCGGCGTGCGGGCCGACCGCGTCGAGGCCGACAGCGTCGAGCAGCAGCCGCCTGCTCACCTCCGCTTCGAGGACGCCGTCGCCCGTGCGGCGGTCGCCGTCCGCGGAGATGCGCGGACGGTTCTGTCCGAACTCCCCGGCGTATCCGCCCGCCCCCGCGACCGCCCGGCCCTGGATGATCAGGCCGCCGCCGATGCCCGACGCGCCGCCGTTCAGGTAGACGATGTCGTCGATCCCCCGCCCCGCGCCGTAACGGTGCTCGGCGATGGCACCGAGCGTGGCGTCGTTGTCGACGAAGGTCGGCGTCCCGGTCGCAGCCCTCACCAGATCAGCGAGCGGCACGTCGGCCCACTCGAGGTGAGGGGCGTTGCGCACGACGCCGTCCGAGGTGCGCACGAGACCGGGGACGGCGACGCCGACGGCCTCGATGCGTACGTCGGCGAGGGGGCCGTCGCGCCAGGCGGTCACACGGCCGGCGATCGTCTCGGCGACGGCCTCGGGGGTGGGCGTGTCACGGTTGGGCAGCCGCTCGCGCACCAGGATGCTGCGGTCGAGGCCGACCGCGGCGATCTCGATGGCATCCACCTCGGGGTTCACCGCGATCGCGACGACCCGTGCCGACGCGCTCACGACCGGCGAGGGGCGGCCCACCCGACCCGCGACGTCGGGGATCCGCTCGTCGACGAGTCCCCTCCGCACCAACTCCCCCACGAGGTCGGCGATCGTCGAACGGTTCAGTCCGGTCTGCTCGGTGAGCGCTGCCCTCGAGCGGGCGCCGTCCTCGTGGACGACCCGCAGGATGCGGGAGAGATTGTGGGCGCGCGTGCCCGGCGCGGGGCTCGGCTGTGACGGCATCCCTTCACTGTAGGGGGTGGACGACCGCACCGACATGAGATATGTTGTGATTCACAACTTATTCGCTGACCTGCACAGGAGCAGACATGCCCACTCCCACCCGTGACGACAAGTTCTCCTTCGGCCTGTGGACCGTGGGCTACAACGGAGCCGACCCGTTCGGCGGCCCCACCCGACCCGCGCTCGACGTGGTCCACGCCGTCGAGAAGCTCTCCGAGCTGGGCGCCTACGGCCTCACCTTCCACGACGACGACCTGTTCGCCTTCGGATCGACGGACGCCGAGCGCCAGACGCAGATCGACCGCCTCACGGGCGCGCTCGCCGACACCGGACTGATCGTCCCGATGGTGACGACCAACCTCTTCAGCGCTCCCATCTTCAAAGACGGCGGCTTCACCTCGAACGACCGCGACGTGCGCCGCTTCGCCCTGCGCAAGGTGCTGCGCAACCTCGACCTCGCCGCCGAGCTCGGCGCCAAGACGTTCGTGATGTGGGGCGGTCGCGAAGGCGCCGAGTACGACTCCGCGAAGGACATCCGTCAGGCGCTCGAGCGCTACCGCGAGGCCGTGAACCTGCTCGGCGACTACGTCACCGACAAGGGCTACGACATCCGCTTCGCGATCGAGCCGAAGCCGAACGAGCCCCGAGGCGACATCCTGCTGCCCACTCTCGGGCATGCGATCGCCTTCATCGACTCGCTCGAGCGACCCGAGCTCGTGGGCGTGAACCCCGAGGTCGGCCACGAGCAGATGGCCGGCCTCAACTTCACCGCCGGGATCGCGCAGGCCCTGTACCACGGCAAGCTCTTCCACATCGACCTCAACGGCCAGCGGGGCATCAAGTACGACCAGGACCTGGTGTTCGGTCACGGCGACCTGCACAACGCGTTCTCGCTGGTGGACCTGCTCGAGAACGGCGGCCCGGGAGGCGTTCCCGCCTACGACGGCCCCCGCCACTTCGACTACAAGCCCAGCCGCACCGAGGACGAGACCGGCGTGTGGGACTCGGCCGCCGCGAACATGCGCACCTACCTGCTGCTCAAGGAGCGGGCCGCCGCGTTCCGCGCCGACCCCGAGGTGCAGGAGGCACTCGCCGCCGCGCGCGTCGATGAGCTGGCGACACCCACCCTCGCCCCGGGCGAGACGTACGACGACCTGCTCGCGGACCGCGCCGCCTACGAGGACCTCGACGCGAGCGCGTACTTCGGCGGCAAGGGGTTCGGCTTCGTCCGCCTGCAGCAGCTCGCGACCGAGCACCTGCTCGGCGCCCGCTGATCGTCATGCCGCTGGTGCTCGGGGTCGACTCGTCGACCCAGTCCTGCAAGGCGGTCGTGGTCGACACCGCGACCGGTGCGGTCGTCCGCACCGCTCGTGCGGCGCACCCCGAGGGGACGTCCGTCGACCCCGAGTCCTGGTGGCGTGCTCTCGAGGACGCGATCTCGGAGGCGGGCCCGCTCTCCGACGTCGAGGCGTGGTCGATCGGCGGCCAGCAGCACGGCCTGGTCGCCCTCGACGCGTCAGGGCGCGTGATCCGCGATGCGCTGCTCTGGAACGACACCCGCTCGGCGGGCGCCGCGGCCGATCTCATCGCCGAGTTCGGCGCCTCGGTGCTGGCCGCGCGCACGGGGCTGGTGCCCGTCGCGTCGTTCACGATCACCAAGCTGCGCTGGCTGCGCGACCATGAGCCCGAGAACGCGACGCGCGTCGCGGCCGTCGCACTGCCGCACGACTGGCTCACCTGGCGTCTGCGCGGCTTCGGCCCGCACAACCCGGTGCTCGACGAGCTCGTCACCGACCGCTCGGATGCCTCGGGCACCGGCTACTGGAATCCCGCGACCGGCGAGTACGACCGCGAGCTGCTCGTGGCGGCGCTCGGACACGACGTGGTGCTGCCGCGCGTGCTCGCGCACCACGAGTGGGTGACAGACGTCGACGGGCGCCGCGTCGGCGCAGGAGCGGGCGACAACGCGGCGGCGGCGCTCGGACTCGGCGCCGCGCCGGGAGATGTCGTCGTCTCGATCGGCACCTCCGGCACCGTCTGCGCGATCAGCCGGACACCCGTCATCGACCCCACCGGCACCGTCGCCGGCTTCGCCGACGCATCAGGGAACTTCCTCCCTCTCGTCGCGACGCTGAACGCGGCGCGCGTCGTGGATGTCACGGCGGCCCTGCTCGGGGTCACGCACGGTGAGTTCAGCGACCTCGCCCTGCACGCCGATCCCGGCGCGGCCGGGCTGGCACTCCTCCCCTATTTCGAGGGTGAGCGCACCCCGAACCTGCCTGACGCCACGGCATCACTGTCGGGGATGACGCTCGCGTCGACCACGAGGGCCAACCTCGCGCGCGCCGCGGTGGAGGGCATGCTGCGCGGCCTCGGCGCGGGCCTCGACGCCCTGCGAGAGCTCGGCATCCCCCTCGAGCGCGCCCTGCTCATCGGCGGAGGCGCGCAGTCCGAGGCCGTGCGCCGGATCGCTCCCGACATCCTCGGCCTCACGGTCGAGGTGCCCGAGCCCGGCGAGTACGTGGCGCTGGGCGCGGCGCGACAGGCGGCCCAGCTGGTCGGCTGAGCGAGCGGCACCAACCTCTCGGGAGGAGAGCTCCGCGTCGGGCGGAGAACTCTGCGTCGGGAGGAGAACTCCGCGTCGGGAGGAGAACTCCGCGTCGGGAGGAGAGATCCCCCGCATACTTCCTCCCGAGGCGAAGTTCTCCGCCGCACGAGACGGATGCCGTCAGCCGGCGAGCACCCGAGCATCCCGCTGCGCGATGATGCTGAGCTCGGCGGCCGTGAAGGCGTGCTCCTGCGTCATCGCATGCTCCGTGCGGTCGAGGCAGTCGCGGATGAGCTGCCCGAAGAACGGGAACCCCGTCTTTCCCGTCGCGTCGAAGCGGAACTGGCCGTCGTGGTTGACGAGGAGCACCTGACCCCCGCCGTTGTCGGTCGTGATGTCGGTGTACTTGCGCAGCTCGATGTAGCCGTCTGTTCCGAGCAGCACCGTGCGTCCGTCGCCGAAGACGTCGAGACCCGCCGGCGTGAACCAGTCCACGCGCACGTACCCGGTCGTGCCGTTGTTCAGCACGACGTGCGCGTCTCCGAAGTCCTGCAGTCCGGGAGTCTCGCGATGCGCGTAGTTGGCGACCGTCGAACTGACGATCTCGCCATCGGTCGCGCCCGTGTAATAGAGCATCTGCTCGAAGTTGTGGCTGCCGATGTCGCAGATGATGCCGCCATACTGCTCCGGGTCGTAGAACCAGTCCGGGCGCCCGGCGCCGATGCGGTGCGGCCCGAACGACGCGACCTGCAGCACGGTGCCGATCGCACCCTGGTCGATCAGCTGGCCGGCGAGGATCGCGGCCTCGGAGTGCACCCGTTCGCCGTAATAGACCGCGAAGGTGCGGCCGGTGCGCGCCACGGCGTCGCGCGCGGCCGTGAGGTCGTCGATCGTGGTGATGGCGGGCTTGTCGGCGAAGAAGTCCTTGCCCGCATCCAGCACGCGCACGCCGAGCGGAGCCCGCTGGTTCGCGATCGACGCGCTCGCGACGAGCTGCACCTCGGGGTCGCGGAGCACCTCCTGCTCACTCGCGGCGGCCCGCGCCTGCGGGAACCGTTCGAGGAAGTCGGCGACCTTCGCGGGGTCGTCGTCGTGGACGAGCGCCAGGGTCGCACCGGCATCGATGAGCTGCTCGACCATCCCGTGGATGTGCCCGTGCGCCAGGCCGACGGCCGCGAAGACGAACTCTCCGGGGCCGACGACCGGCTCGGGCAGCGGATCGAAGGTGTACGTGCGGGTCATCGGTCGTTCTCCTCGTCGGTCGCGGCGCCGTCGGTCATGTCGTCATCTGTCACGTCGTAGGTGCGCAGGCGGCCGCACATGCCGTACCCGCGGTCCCCCACCGAGGGTACGGCCTGGTGCACGCGCGCATCAGCGAGGTGCGCCACCGAACCGGATGCGACGGCTGCGGCGAGCGCGAGCGACTGCTCGGCCTGCGCGAGCGGACGTGCGCGCACGAGGTCGCTCCACGCCTCGGCACGATCGCGCACCAACGCACCCGCGGCGGCATGGAAGTCGTCGAGCGCCGCATGATCCCCCGCGAGGACCGCATCCCGCAGAGTCTCGAATCCCGTCACGGCGAGGTCCCGACGTGCGGACGCGCGCGCGGCTCTGCCGCTCTCGCCTCCGAGGGACGCCGCCGCCGCGTACGCCTCGGGGTCCGCCAGGACCTCTGCCGGGAAGGTCATCACGGCATCCCCCGCCTCGGGCAGCCCTGCGTTGCTCATCAGCACGACGACCCGGAGGTCGCCACGGTTCACGGCACGATGGATGGTTCCCGGGGTGAACCAGAAGACCGATCCCGCCGACAGGGCGGTCTCTCGGAAGCCGTCCGCGTCGATCGTCTGCAGCGCGCCCTGCCCCGAGATCACCACGTAGGCCTCGGTCGAGACGAGGTGCATGTGCGGGCTCCCGCCGCAGATGCCGTCGGGCGCCGCATCCGCATAGACGTCCAGGTGCGACAGCGACGTGCCGCCGGGGAACGAGGATGAGGTCATGATGCCGCCTCGATCAGCGAGGCCTTCTTCTCGAAGAAGTGCGGCGCGTTCGCGACGAGGCGGCCCGCCCGGTAGTACGGATCGGATGCCGCGATGGGCAGGGACACGAACCCGCGCTCGAAGCCCGCCCTGTAGATCGCCGTCACGACCTCGACCGCGTTGCGCCCGTCCTGGCCCGTGGAGACCGGGACGCGTCCCTCGCGGACGGCGGCGAGCAGATCGCCGATCTGTCCTTCGTGACCGAGGTGGGTCAGCGGAGTGCGTGCGGCGACGAGGGCCTCGATGCGGGACACGACGTCGGGATCACCGCCCGGTTCCGGGAAGCCGTCCGGACGGGATCGTTCGGCGACGACCGAGAAGGGCTGGGAGACTCGCGCGTGCGCACCCTGGATCACGATCGCCTGCTCCTGACCGTGATGCACGACCGAGCTGGTCAGCTGCGCGAGTCCGCGGTCGTAGCGGAAGAGCGCGACGGACAGATCCTCGACCTCGGCGTTCTCGTGCTGCGCGTTGGCGAGCATCGCGGTGATCTCGGTGGGGCTGCCCAGCAGCCACAGCAGCAGGTCGATGTGGTGGATGGCGTGGTTGAGCGTGCATCCGCCGCCCTCCTTCTCCCACGTTCCGCGCCACCAGAGGTCGTAGTAGGGCAGCCCCCGCCACCAGGCCGAGTCGACGCGGACGTGGGAGATCGAGCCGAGGATCCCCGAGTCGACGACGTCTTTGAGGGCCGCGAGGTCGTCGCGGAAGCGGTTCTGCGCGACGACCGACAGGATCCTGCCCGAGCGCTGCTGCGCGGCGAGCATCGCATCGCACTCCTCGAGCGAGGGCGCCATGGGCTTCTCGACGAGCACGTGGATGCCCGCGTCGAGGGCAGCGACCGCGAGGGCGGCATGGGTCGAGGGCGGGGTCGCGATGCTCACGATGTCGAGCCGCGCCTCCGCGAGCATCGCGTGCGGGTCGTCGAACGCCGCGACCTCGGTGAGGCCGAAGGCCACGGCCTTGTCCTCGGCCTTGCCCGGCACGACATCGGCCAGCGCCACGATCTCGCAGGACTCGGGGAACGCGCGATACCCCTCGATGTGGGCGTCGGCGATGCCGCCGGTCCCGATGATGCCGATCCTGAGCATGACGCGACTCCTCGTTGAGCTGTTACTACGTATTACTAAGACGTAGTAGATACTATCGAAGGACACCCCGGACACGTCAACCCGGAAGGATGGATGCATGGAACGGCGACCGACCAGCCACGACGTCGCGCATCTCGCCGGGGTCTCGCAGTCGACCGTGTCATTCGTCCTCACCGGCCGTTCGGGCATCTCCGTGGCGACGCGCGACCGGGTGCTGCGCGCCGCCGCCGAGCTGCACTACCGGCCGAATCTCGCCGCACGGTCGATGCGCACGCAGCGCACCGGCCGCCTCGCCGTGGTGGTGCCGATCGCGACGATGAACCCGCTGACGCTCCTCTCGGGGGCCATCTCGGCGGCCCGTGATGCCGGGTATGTGGTCGAGGTCATCAACCTGCCCGACGAGGAGCCGGATCGAGGCGGGCGGCTCAGCGACGTGGTGGACTCGGGCCAGTACGAGGGGATCCTCTCGTTCACTCCCCTGCCCGCCGTCGACACCGAGGGCGGGCCTGTCGTGCTGCCGGTGGGCGAGTTCGACGAGGCAATGCACATGACCGGGGAGTTCACCGACGCGCGTCCCATCACCGAGATGATCACGCACCTGGCAGCGCAGGGCCATCGACGCTTCCTGCACCTCGCCGGCGCCGAGGAGTTCCCCTCCGCACGTGCGCGACGCGAGGCGTACGTCGAGACGATCACCCGCCTGGGCCTGCACTCGCTGGGCATCGTCGCGAACGACTGGAGCGCGGCGGCCGGCGCGGCGGCGATCGCCGCACTGCCCGACGACGCGCCGCCGCTCGCCGTGATCGCCGCGAACGACCTCCTCGCCACCGGAGCCATCCGGGCAGCCGTCCGTCGCGGCTGGCGTCTGCCCGACGAGATGGCCGTGACGGGGTGGGACGACCACCTGCAGAGCGAGTTCCTCGTACCGTCGTTGACGAGCGTCTCGCAGGATCGCGAGCGTCTCGGCGCCTACTCGATGCACCGTCTCATCGCGGCGGTGCGCGGGGAGGATCCGCCGCCGAAACCGGAGCGCCTGCTCACCGTCGTCTGGCGCGAGTCGACCGAATCCCCCCAGTCCTGATCGCGAACACGGAGGCACCCATGAAGATCCTGATCCCGAACACCATCGAACTGCCGCTGACGGCCGATGTCGACGCCGTCGTCTACGACACGGCCGCCGACATCCCCGACGAGCATCGCGATGCCGAGATGCTCGTCGTCTGGGGCAACTCCGCCTCCTGGCTGCAGAACGCGGCCGGATCCCTGCCGCGGGTGCGTCTCGTGCAGGCGCTCGCCTCCGGCGCCGATGCGGTGCTGAACGCCGGGTTCGCCCCCGAGGTGCGCATCTGCTCGGGGCGCTCTCTGCACGACGGCCCGGTCGCCGAGCACGCGCTCGCGCTGATCCTGAGCGCCGTGCGCCGGATCGACCGTCTTCGCGACGCGCAGCATGAGCACCGTTGGGATGACGCGTTCAACCAGGAGCAGGCCGCGTCAGCGACGCGCGCACACCACACCCTCGACGGCGCCCGCGTCACGATCTGGGGGTTCGGCTCGATCGCCTCGACCCTCGCCCCGCTGCTCGCAGCGCTCGGAGCCCAGGTCGAGGGCATCGCCCGCACGGCCGGACGCCGAGCGGGCTTCGAGGTGCACGCGGATGCCGACGCGGCGGCGCTCCTCGCCGAGACCGACGTTCTGGTGTCGATCCTCCCCGCCACCGACGCCACCGCCGACCTGTACGATGCCGAGATCTTCGGGACGCTGAAGCGCGGTGCCGTGTTCGTGAACGTCGGGCGCGGGGCGACGGTCGACGAGACCGCCCTCATCGCCGCCCTCGAGTCGGGGCAGCTGCGGGCGGCGGCGATCGACGTCGCGAAGGCCGAGCCGCTGCCGGCATCCGATCCGCTGTGGGAGGCACCGAACCTCCTGCTCACCCCGCACGTCGCCGGCAACCGCCCGGTCGGCGCCGCGGACCTGGTCGATGAGAACATCGCCCGACTGCAGGCGGGTGACGAGCTCGTCAATCAGGTGCACCCCTGAGCTGTACGGCCGCTGAATAACCTCCAATCGGAGGTTTTCGACGCGCCCTCGCTATCATCGGAGGATGACCGATCCGACACCCCGATCGTCGGGACCGCGAGGGAGCTACGCGAAGGGCATCGCGCGGCGTCAGGAGATCCTCGACAAGTCGATCGAGGTGTTCGCGAGACGCGGGGCGAAGAAGACCAGCCTGCGCGCGATCGCTCAGGAGGTCGGCGTGACGCACGCCGCCCTCACGCACTACTTCGGCTCTCTCGAAGACCTGCTCGTGGCCGTCTACCGCGAGCACGAGCGCCGCTCCGACTCCGAGCACCCCGAGACGCCGGCGGATGTGAGCCCTGCGCTGATGATGCGCGTCTCCGCCGAGGAGAACCGCAGCATCCCCGGCCTGATCCAGCTGTACTCCACGCTCGTCGCCACAGCACTCGAGGAGGAGGGCTCCCCGGCCCACGAGTTCGCGACCCAGCGATTCGGTCGACTCCGCGTCGAGCTCACCGAGCGGGTGCGTCTGCTGCAGTCCACCGGACAGCTGCGCGACGACCTCGACCCCGCGCTCGTCGCGGCCCTCGTCATCGCAGCCTCCGACGGGCTGCAGACGCAATGGCTCCTCGACCCGTCGGTCGACCATGAGGCCGCTCTCGAGATGCTCGACAACCTGCTCGCCGGCGACCACCGCCGATAGGCCCGGTCGATCCTGCGATCGGGCGGCACGCAGCGCGCGCCCCCGTCCCTCCCGCACGCGCCCCACGACGCGCTCGGATACGAGACGCCCTACACCTGGGATGATTTCATGTTTGATGCCTCGAAAGACGCCATCGCCTGGTCGTACCCCGATCCGGTGAAGCAGTACACGAACCAGACCACCTGCTTCTCTGCTGACTACTACATCTGGAAAGACGGCGTGCCCTACTCAATGTGGAGGGTGAATGTCATCGTCTCGTACATTTCCCACGAGATCGTGACCTCGTTCCTCAGCGACAACAGCGCTATCCCAGCATGTACCTCCTACTGAAGTAGGCGACTCTTAAGAGTACTCACACGACGGTGGGTTGGCAGAAGATAGCTGCTGTCGGCCCACCGTCATTGTCAACGCTCCGGCTCAGCCATCGACGCGCGATTAAGGCTCCGGGGCGTACTCAGAGAACCTGCCGACGACGTGAATTCTCGGCCCGAGCTCTGCCTGAATTGCCTCGACGAGAGCGTTCCCTTCCTCTATCCACCGGCGCCCTATCTCGGGGTCAGGCCAGTGGATCGTCTTCTGAGGGTTGAGCGTGAACTTCCACTCGTCGTTCCACGCGCGAATGCGCGCCTGAAGGTCTTTCGACAGACGGGGAGAGTAGATTCCTGCCACCCGTTGCGAGCTTGCCCATTCAGGCATGACGACGAGCCCCTCGGAGAACTCGCCGGGATCAGGGGTCGATAGCATCTAACTAGTCCATCGGGTCGGCCCCGGATCGTCAAGTGTTCCTCCCGACCGCGCGCCCCTCCTACAACGGCCCTCCCGAGGTCAGAGCTACCTGATCTGAAACTGCAGGTAATTCCCCTGACCCCACAGAAAACTCCCCATACGGAATTCGGCGGCCTCAGGCCCCGACCAGCTGTAGCACCGCTCGAAGGCCGACACAGAGGTCGAACGCTGACAGCTCCCCGAGGCCGCCAACCCTTTCTCTTCTCCGCGGCCTGCGGCCGCGGACGTTGTTTTCCCAGGCGGTGTGGAGCTGCGCCACGATAGCTACGCATCCACCGCTGCGTTCCGGACTTTCGCGGCATATCCTCCCTCGCTGCGCTCACTCCGGTATTCCACGGTCCCGGCACTGCGCGTCTCCAGCCCGCGTACTTCACCAGCCGCGTCGAGCCGCTCGACCGGTGCATGGCCTCTGCGACGCTGCCGCGCATCTGCAGCACGCGTGCCTCCGCTATGCCAGCCCGATCCTGCGGCCGGGCGGGCCGGACGGACCGCGCCCCCGTCGACGCCCGGGGGAGC
>NZ_JBEOUR010000041.1:0-32877 GCF_040302605.1 Microbacterium sp. NPDC097977 | reverse complement strand
CAAGGAGGGTGGCAACCTGCTGCTCCTCGACGAGCCGACCAACGATCTAGGAGCGCCCGGTGCGGGCGTGGATCAGGGGAACCGCGCCCCGATCGTCGGCGTCGAAGATCCGAGGATGCTCGCGACGATGCCCGGAAGACCACGGGTCGCCGCCGTGACTCCCGCGAGCAGTCGCCCGGAGGGGTCGGTGACCGGTCGCCCCTCGACGGCCGTCGAGTTCGCATCCTGTCCGGTCGTGGAGCGGTAGCTCTGCCAGGTGGTGAACACATAGGGGTCCACGTTGGCGGTGCCGCGCGACCACACGACGAACCAGGTCGGTGCGCTGGCGCTGTTGCGCTGGATCACGTTGCCGTCCGAGCTGATCCTGAGCTCGGCGGGGGTGTACCGGTGGGTATAGTCCTCGATGCACACCGTGCAGTTGCCCGAGCTCTCGCCGATCACATTGTTGCCGATCGAGATGTCGCGGATGAGCCAGGGCATCGTCGCGTCCGGGAACGGACGTCGCGAGTTGTGACCCGGCACCGCCGCATCCGTCGAGCTGCGGCTGTCCTGCACGATGTTGACCGCGCGATCGCCGCCGATGATCGTGTTGTTCCAGAGGTTCACAGCGCCGGTGTTGTTGATCTTGACGCCGTTGCCGACGTTGCGCAGCACCAGGTTGTTCACGAAGTCGATCTTGTTCGAGAGCTCGAGGAACGCTCCCGCTCCCCTGTTCTCCACGAAGTCGGAACCCGCGATCCGCACGTCGTACACCGACTGGTCGAGCCAGAGTCCCGGTCCGTCGTTGCGGAGCATGGCGGAATCAGTGACGGTGACGCCACGCGACTTCGTGATCTTCACGCCCCCCGAGACGGGTGCGGTGTTGAAGTGCTCCGCATTGTTCTCGAGGGAGAGCAGATCGTCGATGACGAGAGCGTCGGCGTAGTTCGCTCCGAGACCCATGAGGCCGTTCCGCGCCAGGGTGACATCACGGATCGTCGCGTTCGCGGCACCCACGAAGAGCCCGGTCGTCGCGGTGTCGTAGATGACGACGTTCTCGAGGGTCGCCCGCGGCGCTTCCACGGTGACCGCACCCATCATCCAGACCGACGTCGCGTAGTTGCGCACGCCGATCCCGCGCACGACCGCACCCTCGCCGCGCAACGACAGCGCCTTCGTGAGGGTGGAGGTGCGTACCGTGCGACCGGTCGGATCGCTGCCGAGGTACAGTCGGTCGGCTGCGACATCGGTGAAGAACGTGCCGGCCTTGAGCGCTGCGAGCGACGCGACCTCGGCCTGGGCGACGCCGTCGATCCACACCTGCTCGGGGTGGGCGGCCATCGGGTACGCCGGGTTCAGCCACTTCCACCCGGCGGCGGTGCCGTCGGACTCGCCCCGGGTGAAGGACGGCGTCGAATCGAAGTCATACTTCCAGTCGGCGCTGAACCAGCGACCACCGGAGGACTGCCAGTTCTTCAGCGTCGTGGCGCCGTCGAACCAGACGGCCTCACCGGGGTACGACTGGATCGTGATCTTCTTGCCGGAGGGGACCACCACCGACTCGGCATACGAGCCAGCCCGCAGGACGAGCGTCGCTCCGGAGGCGGCCCGGTCGACCGCCGCCTGCACCGACGCGAACGGCGCCGCCGATGTACCGGTGCCGGTGGACTTGCCGGTCGGGCTCACGAACAGCGCGCCCGCGGGCACGGGGTACGTCGTCGTGCCCACCGCCGCGGATCCCGCTCCGGTTCGCGCGCCCGTCACGTTCCACGCCGGAGCGTTGCCGGCGGGAGTCGTCGGCGGAGTCGGCGGAGTCGGGTTAGTCGGCGGTTTCGGCGGTGTCGGGTTGGTCGGGTTGGTCGGGTTGGTGGGGTTGGTCGGAGGCGTCGGCGTCGTCGCCTTCTTCGTCGTCACCCGCAGATCGTCGAACAGCGTCGTGAGGGTCGGCGTGCTTCGCGACACGTAGACGCGAACCCCCATCCGCCCGCTGGCGGTGAGGCGCTTCGCAGAGCGATCCGTGACGGAGAGCTTCCAGGTGGTGGGTTTCGCGCCGACCGCACTCACGCGCGCATCGACGGCGACGGCCGTCGACCCCGAGAGCCGGGTCTCGAGCACGAACGGCATGCCCGCCTTGACGCGCAGCTCCGGCACGGTGGTGTGCCCGAGCGTCGTCTGCACGCCCGCGTTGACGCGCTGCGTCTCGAGCAGCACGACGCCCTTCGGATCGATGCGGAGCTGCGTCTGATAGAAGCCGCCGGTGGTCACTCGCGACTGCAGACTGAGATAGACGCCGGCACCCGACTTGGGCAGCTGCGGCAGCGTGAAGACCGTCGATTGCGTGGAATCCGCGGCCGTGATCCCGACCGGGCGGGCCGTCGCTGTGGCGCCGGCCGCCACCGCTCCGATCTTTGCCCTGCCATTGGCGACCGAGAAGGATGCCGTGCTGGACACCTCGTACGTGGTGCCGGTCGCCGCGGCGCCGAGGCCCTTGACGACCGTACGACTCATGGCGTCCTGCAGGAGGACGACGTCGGCCGGCTCAGCGGCCGCGACGGGGGACACGGTCGCGACGGACAGAAGGAGTGCGGACAGCGATGCGACGAGCGGGAGGGTACGTGAACGCATGGGGGAGCTCCGATGTGCTTCTCTTCACTGCAAGGGTCGGGTGTAGCAGCGCAGACATCCGACGTCGGTGGCGGATGATACGGCGGACTATAAAGATATGCCCTGAATGATACCTGTGCATCAACTGAGAGCAACCCAGTCCGCGAAGAGAAGAGCCCGACTCCGTCAGCCGAGCGCGGACATCTTGCGGAACCACACCGCGAGCGCCGCCGCCAGATACAGGAGCGCAGCGAGGGCGAGCAGGCTGTAGACCACCACGAACCCCGGCGCCCATCCCCAGAACACGAAGGCGACGCAGAGGACGCCGTAGTCCGTGGGCAGTCCGAGCAGCGACCTGACGAGCGAGAAGCCACCCGACTCCGCCGCCTGCGGGACACCTCGCTTGCCGCGGAGCAGATCGTTGAGGATCATCCCGAAGAAGGTCACGGTCGAGACCACCGCGAACCCCAGCGGAACCAGCAGCCAGAGCTCGGAGGTCAACGGGAAGAACCGGTACCAGCCGATGGCCACGGCGATCGGCAGAGCCACGAGCTTCGTGGAATCCAGCACGTGATCGAGCCACTCCCCCGCGAGAGAGCCCCCGCCGCGCAGCCGAGCCACCTGTCCGTCGGCGCTGTCCCAGGCGTAGCCGATCGCGAGCAGCAGCCACACCACGACACCCAGGACGATCGACGGCGGGACCGTGGCCAGCAGGACGATCCCGGTGAAGGTGAACGCCGCGCTGATCAACGAGACCTGATTGGGCGTGAGCCCGACCGTGTACGCCGCGGCCGCGATCACACGCCCCACGGGACGGTTGACGAAGACCGAGTACGCGGGGGCCCCACGGGCCCGGCCCTTCTGTGCGGCGGCCAGGCTCCGGTAGGCGTCTGAGAAACTCAGGGGGTCACTCCTCGTGCGATGAAGTTGTCGAAGGTGACGGTGTACGGGACGCTGGTGAAACCGGATCCCGCGTAGGTCGACAGTCCGACGTAGCCTGCACTCTGCAGCGCTGCGGTGGAATCGGTCGTGGAGACCTGCCAGGTGGCCGGTTCCGGCGATCCCGCCGCCCAGATCTTACTCTGGACCGTCGTCGTCCCGGTGCCGAATGCCTGCACTCGCACGTTATATACCGTCCCGGGGACGAAGGTGAACCCGGTCAGGTTCTGCGACACCAGCGCCGTACCGCCGCGGGCGAGCTGCGCCTGCACCGATCCGTCTGCGGCGATGAGCCACCGGGCGCGGTAGTCGTCCGAGCCGACGACTCTCGCGAGAGCCGTGACGTAGACGCGGGCGCCCGTGGGCAGAGCCGGAGCACTCACCGTGAACGTCATGTCCGTGTTGGTCGAGGTGGCGGAGTTCAGCGTCGCGGTGCGGGTCTGCCCCGCGGCCTGCGTCGTGAACTTCGCCGCGCCGTTGTCGATCGACACGTTCGCGACACCGCTGGTCTGCGTCCACACGCCGCCCGTCTGCGCCGTCCCCAGCGTGCCGTTGGCACGACCGAAGTCGTCGGCGGCGAACCCGGCGGCCGCCGCAGCCACCACCGTGACCGCCTTGGTCGAGACGTTCACCGCGCCGGCGTTGTCGGTGACGGTGAGGGTCACCGTATAGGTGCCCGCCGCAGCGTACGGGTGCGAGGCGGTGACCCCGGTGCCCGTCGCGCCGTCACCGAAGTTCCAGGCGTACGAGGCGATCGTGCCGTCCGGATCTGTGGATGCGGAGGCGTCGAGCGCCACCGTGAGGGCGGTCGGGGTGGCGGTGAACGAGGCGACCGGGTTCTGGTTGGTCGGAGCAGCCGTCACCGTGACCGGGTTGGTCACCGTGGCCGTCGCGCCCTTGTCGTCCGTCACGGTCAGCTTCACCTGGTAGGTGCCCGCGGCGGCGTACGTGTGCGCTGCCGGCTTCGCTCCGGTCGCGGTGCCGCCGTCGCCGAACTCCCAGGCGTACGAGGCGATCGTGCCGTCGGCGTCGGTCGACGTCGAGCCGTCGACCGTGGCCGCCAGGCCGCTCACCGCGCTGGTGAACGCCGCGACCGGTGCCTGGTTCGCGGGAGGCGTCGGGCCACCCGCCGTCGATCCTGCCCAGAAGTTGTCGAACCTGGTCTGGAACGGCACGTTGGTCACGGAGCCGCCCAGGTAGACGCCGATTCCGACGTGTCCGGCCGACTGCAGTCCCGCGGTGGAGTCCGTCGTGGTCGAGGTCCAGGTGGTGGGCTCGGTCGTGCCGACCTTCCACACCTTCGCCCGTACAGTCGTCGGCGAGGTGCCGGTGGCCTCGGTGCGCAGGTGCAGCGCATCGCCCGCGTTCACGGTGAGGCCGGTGGCCACGTTCGTCAGCACCGTTCCCGTGCGCTGCAGCTGCAGCTGCACGCCGCCGGTGGCCGAGACGATGATCCGCGACTTGTAGTCCTCCGTGCCGACCCTGCGGGCCGAGGCGGTGTAGTAGGCGCTGCCGCCGGTCGGCCGCTGCGGCAGGACCACATCGACGTCGACCGCGGTGTCCGTCGACGAGACGCCGGTCAGGTACGCGTACCTCTGGGCTCCTCCGGCGGGCTGCTGGAAGGCGGCGTAGGCGCCGCTGACCAGGTAGTTGGATGCCGTGTTCGACAGAGTCCATGCACCACCGGTGTCGGCGGTGCCCAGTCCGCTCGCCGCCGTGCGGTTGAACGAATCGGAGGCGTACGTGGTCGCTCCCACGGGTGCCGTGACGGTGACGGACGCGGTCGTCTGCGAAGTGGCTCCCTCGTCATCGGTCACCGTGAGGGTGACCGTGTACGTGCCGGCGGCGGCGTAGGTGTGCGATGCCACCGTGCCGGAGCCTGCGGGGCTCGCGTCGCCCCAGTTCCAGGAGTACCCGGCGACGGTGCCGTCGGAGTCCTGAGAGGCGCCGGCGTCGACGTCGACCTTGAGGTCGCTGACCGCCGAGGTGAACGACGAGACGGGAGCCTGGTTGGCCACGGCCTGGACGATCGTGGACTCGGTGTCCGTCGCGCCCTTGTCGTCGGTGACGGTCAGGGTCACCGTGTACGACCCGGCCACCGCGTAGGTGTGGGTCGCCGTGGCGCCCGTGCCGTCAGGCGATCCGTCGCCCCAGTTCCAGCTGTAGCCGGCGATCGTGCCGTCGGTGTCGGTCGAGGCCGAGGCATCGACCGACAGGCCGAGCTTCGTCACCGCCGAGGTGAAGCTGGCCGTCGGCACGACGTTCGCGGGTGCGCCCGTGGTGCCCAGCGCGTAGTGCTGGGCGACGGTCCCCGCCGCGAGCGGCGAGAGGTAGACCGCGACCTCGTCGATCGATCCGTCGAACTCCCAGTCGCCGGGGCCCCAGGTGACGTCGCCGCCGACGTGCCAGTACCCGGTGTAGTCCTGGGCGCCGGTCTGACCGTTGGATCCCTGCTCCACGCCGTCGACGTAGAGCCGCATGCCGGTCGCGCCCTGTGTGGCGACGACCTGATGCCACTGGTTGTCGTTGTACGACGCGGAGGTCTGCAGGGTCTCGGCGAACCCGACCCAGACACCGTAGATCAGCTTGCCGTCCGGCGTCATGTAGACGTGACGGTCGTAGCCCGAGGAGTTGCCGTCCGGGCTGTTGCCGAAGCCGATGATCTTGCCGCCGGTGGTGGTGCCCGTCTTGAACCAGGCCTCCAGCGAGTACGACCGCGGGTTGGTGAAGGCGTTCCGGCTGATGACCTGGCCGCCCTCGAACGACGCCGAGGTGTTGGCGACATCGGCGAGTGCGCCCGGCGCACCCTTGCTCACGCCGCCGACGTAGTTGCCCTTCTGGTTGTAGCCCGAGGCGTCCGCCGCGACGGTGCCGGTCGACTCGCCGAGTCGCCAGTACAGTGCGGGGTCGGAGCCGTAGACGGCTGCACCGTACGCGTCGGCGGGCGCGGTCGCGCCCTCGAGCTCGCGACCGGATGCCGTGAAGTGCGACGCGACCTGCTCACGGGTCAACGGAGCGCCGTAGACGGCGACATCGTCGATCTGACCGGGGAAGAAGGCCGCACCCGCCCAGGAGGTGTCGCCGCCGACGCGCCAGTATCCGTTGTAGGCCTGTCCCGACGTGACGTCGGTGCGCTGCGCCACGCGGACGCCGTCGATGTACAGCACCATGCCGCCGTCGCTGAGGCCCGCGGACATGTAGTGCCACTGACCGTCGTTGAAGGACTCCGCCGAGCTGATCGTCTGCGACGATCCGGGGTACACGCCGAAGGTGACCCGTCCACCCGGTTCCATGTAGACGTGACGGTCATAGCTGCCGGACGTGCCGGTGGAGCTGCTGCCGAAGCCGACGATCTTGCCGCCGTCGGTCGCCGTGGTCTTGAACCAGGCCTCGAGGCCGAAGGTGTTCGGACCGGCGATCGCCGTGGTGGTCGAGGCGAAGCCCTCACCCGAGCCGTCGAACGACGAGGCCGGTCGGGTGTCGGACAGCATCGCGCCCGAGGTGCCGCGGGTCACGCCGCTGCGCACGGCGAGGTCGGATGCTCCGGCCCAGTCGTACGAGAGCGTGGCCGAGGAGTCGTCGAGCGGCCAGTAGTTCAGCGGCGCGTCGTCGAGGACCGCGGTGCGGTAGGCGCTCGGAGCCGCGGAGCCCGTGGCCGTCACGGTCGCGGTTCCACCGAGGATCGAATGTCCCTCGTTGTCCGTGGCTCTGACCCGGTAGGTGTAGCTCGTGCCGTTCGTGACGGTGGTGTCGACGAAGGCCATCGGGGGCAGTCCCCAGTCGGCCGACTTCGACCGCACGTTCTCGAAGGTCTTGACGACCACGTTGTCGCGCAGCACCTCGTACTTGAGGAACTCGCTGTCGCGGTCGAAGTTGAGGGGCCAGCTCACGCGGATCGATCCGCCGGTGAGCGCCAGCGCCGAGGCCGGCCATGCCGTGTTCCACAGGGTCGGGCCCTGGGCGTTCGTGGACTTCTCGGTCACCGCGAAGCGGGCGAGGCCCTGCTGTCCGGTGAAGTTGACGCGGGTGAACTCGCCGCCGTAGACGAGGTACTCGCTGTTCGAGCTCACCGACCACGGTCCCTGCGATGCGCCGCTGACGTTGCCGGCGTTGAACGAGGGGAACCAGTGCAGCAGCTTGGGGGCGGGGTTTCCGCCGAACTCGTGGTATCCGAGGTTCAGGCCGTACGGCGTGGTGCGCGCGACGTCCTTCGACACGGCGATGCCACGGTAGAACGACCAGGGGTCGCTCTGCGGGAAGCCGTCTTCGAGGCTGCCGCAGTAGTGCGAGTGGCCGGCCGCGTAGACCGTGTCACCCATGGGCTGGACGTCGTAGGTGTCGCCGTGGCAGTCGTTGACCCACACGAGGTCGCCGCTGGCCCAGGAGGCGCGGAAGGACCCCTCGAGGTTGCCGCCGTTGCCGAAGACGTATCCGGTGCCGTAGATGTCGTCGCCGCTGGACTTGAGCGAGAGGATGGCGGCGTCGAGTCCTGCGTTGCGCACGACGTTGTTCGCCGCGAAGGGCAGCAGCGTGGCGTCGGATGCCGACACCATCGCCAGGCCGTATCCGGGGTTGGAGCTGCCGTTGACCGTCTGGAAGTTCCCGCCGAGCACGACCTTGTCGCCCGCGGGAGAGACCGTGACGACCTTGCCCTGACGCTGCTCGAGGACCGGCGCCCAGGGCAGCAGCGATCCGCTGCGGGTGAAGGCCGCCGCACCCGAGCGGTCGTTGCCTGAGATACGTCCGAATGTGCCGGTGATGTACACGGCGTCGTTCGTCGCGGCGACGCCCGACGTGACGCCGTTGGAGTTCGGGTTGAACGTCGAGAGCGTTCCGCTCGGAAGATCGAACGCGGCGACGCGGTTGCGCGTCTGGCTGTTCACGGTCGTGAAGTCGCCGACGATGTACAGGCGTGTGCCGTCGGGCGACGCCTCGATCTGGCGCACCTGCCCGTTGATCGAGGGCGCGAACGACGTGATCAGCACACCGGTGCGGATGTCGTAGGCGAGGAGGTTCGACCGCGGCGTCTCGTTCGTGCCGGCGGCGGCCCCTGCGGGGCGGGCGCTGGTGAACTTGCCTGCCGCGTAGACCACGTTGCCGACGACGGCCTGATCCCAGACGATGCCGTTGATCTGCACGGTCGGCAGCGAATCGGCGGTGACCGTCTTCGCCTCGCCTGCCGGCGGACTCACGTCCGCCTGTGCCGGCGCGATCGCGACCAGCGATCCGAATGCGACGGCGAGCGTCATCGCGATCGCGACGAAACCCCCACGTGCGCGGCGTCCCCAAGACATTGCTGTAGTGCCCATCGTTCATCTCCCCAGATGATGGACCGTTCGTGCGCGACCCCTACTTCGGCACAGAACGATAATTCCCCAGTGAATCGTCGTTCGGAAGAGGTGACTTAAGGTCGCGGTCCGACGAAGACGACGTTTGGCGCAGAGGCCAATATATCGACGATAACACGGACGTCCCCCTCGGGAGAAGAGGGAACGGCAAACTGGAACACGGCGTCAGCGCTGCCGCCCGCGGCGATCGTCTGCGGCCAGATCGAGGTGCCTTCGCCGGTGATGCCCGACGCGGGCAGCCGGTCGTCGCCGCCATAGGTCATGGTGACGTTCGCCCCGGCGGTGTCGACCGCCTGATCCGAGCCGTTCACGAGTCGCAGCGTGACCTGCACGGCCGGACCGCTGGGTTCTCCGGGGATGTCCCCTCCGGCGGTGACGGACTCGATGGCGACGACCTCGGCCACCACTCCCTCGACAGCGGGGGCGGGCTCGTCGAGCGGCACCTCCGCCGCGTCATCCGGCTTGGCCACCGTGTCGGTGGCTCCCGGGGTCGGCGTCTCGAACTCGGTCGGCTGGGGCGTCGGCGTCGCGGCCGGCCCGGAGGTCGCACCGGCACCGGGACCGGCCTGTCCTGAGCCGCCGTTGGCGATCACCCCCCAGACGATCCCGCCGACGAGGAGGGCGCCGATCAGCGCGACCAGGGCCCAGCCGCGCCAGCCCATGCGCCGCTGCGATTCCGTGCGTGATTGCGCCACAGGTCTCCTCCTCCGCACGCCGATGCCCTGCGTCGAGGACGCGGACATCCGTCATTCTAGGTCAGAGCCGTCTGCCGGGAGCGGGGCTCTTCGACCCGATCGAGACGCAGACCGTCCGGGTCGTCCGAATGTCGGGAGCGATGGGTGAGCAGCGAGGCCACCGTGAAGAAGAGGATGAACGCCATCGCGCTGTCGACCAGGCCGCTCTCGGTGATCGATCGGACGATCACCAGGGTGAGCAGCGGAGTGAGCAGCCAGCGACGCCGCGCCGAGATCAGAGCGCTCGCGACGCACCACACGACGAGCGCGGCGATCAGGGCGGTGCCGATCAGGCCGGTCTGCGCGAGCAGCGAGACCCAGCTGCTGTCGAGCACCTGGGTGTCGCGCCATTTGATGTCGACCGGGATCTCCTTGGCCGAGAGCCCGATCCCGATCCACTTCTGCCACTCGGACCAGTCCCAGCCGAGCACCACCCGCCACACGTCGAAGCGCGAATCCAGGGCCGTCGACGTGTCGTTCGAGCCTGCTCGCGTGGCCAGGCTGCCGAAGACGTCGGTGAACGAGCCGATGGCGTAGCCGAGGGGCAGGGCGCCGAGGAGCAGGTAGAGCACACTGCGATCGCGGATGCCGTTGACCAGCACCGCCGCGACGATGCCGATCGCGATCGCGAGCAGGCCGATGCGCGATCCGGTGGCGACCGCGATCCCCACCAGCACGACGGTGGCGACCAGCCGCCACGCGCGCACCCCGTCGCGGAGCATCAGAATGACCAGCCCGACGAGGGGCGCTCCCACGAGTCCCGCCAGCTCGTTCGGATGGATCTCGGGAATGCCCCCGCCCAGCCTCCCGCTGGCGGCGAGCGTCGGCACCCCGGTCACGGCGGCGACGAGGGCGACGGCGGCCATGGCCGAGAGCAGGCACACGATGCTGGTGACCCACGGCACGGTCGTGAGCAGGAACAGGATGGTCGCCATCACCACGAACATCCTGCCCACCAGCACGATGGTCGACGAATCGTTGCCCGCGAGGGTCGAGCCGAGCGCGCTGACGAGCAAAGCCACGGCGATGATCCCGGCGGGCGCGATGCCCACGGACACCCGTTCGCGCGTCCTCGCGGCGAGCATCACCGTGGCACCGAGCGCGATCATGGCCAGCAGCGCCTTCGCGATCACCACCGTATCGATGCCGCCGCTGTAGATGGTCGCGCTCCGCCACGGGATCACACTCACGATGAGCACCGCGTACAGCCCGCCGACGGCGACCATGCGCGCCGTGCTCGGGTGATGCGCGGACTGCTGCCGCGGCGCTCGCGAGGTGTCAGTCGGAGCGGACATGCGAGTCTCCCGCACCCGCGATGGCCGGGTCACGGTCGGAGATCCGCCAGGACTCGGCGATGGACCCGAGCGACTTCGCTCCCGCATTCACGATCACCACTCCGACGGGGTGGATGCCCATCACGCGCAGACGCGTGGTCACCGAGACGAGATCGGTCGCCGACGTCGAGTTGTTGCGCACGTTGAGGATCACTCCCGCGCCGGGTCCGACCAGACGCTCGATGAGCGCGGATGCACCGGGCTCGCAGATCACGATCACCACGTCGAACCGGTCGTGCAGCACGGCGAGAGCCACGGGCATCTCGGCGGCGAGGGTCTCGAGCGAGAGGGGGTCCGCGGCGACGAAGACGGCATCGCCCTCTTCCCCGTCGTCGATGGAGACGTCGTCGAGCACCTCATTGAGCGTGCGGCCGCGCCCGGTGACGTGCGTCTCCCTGGTGTCGATCACGCAGACGGTGGCGCCGATCAGGCGCTGCGCCTCGAGCATCCCGGCGACCGCGTCGTCATCGATCGAGCCGTCCGAGGTGGGCAGCACGATGTGGGTGCGCACGCCGCCGCCGGCGAGGGCGACGAGGTTGCCCGCCGCCTCTTCGTACGCCACGATCGCGGCCGAGTTCGAGTCCGGATGCAGGCGGCTGCGCCGCGGGATCTGGCCGATCACGGGCAGACCGGAGTAGCGGCGCACGTCGGAGATCGTGCGCAGCCTGCGGTTGGTGGTGGTGCGGTAGACCGCGACGATCGCACCGAGGGCGAGGCCCGCGATGCCGCCGAGGCCGGTGATGGCCGTGACCTGAGGAGAGATCGGAGCGAGCGGGGCGACCGCGGGCAGCACCTGGTCGAGCGCCACGGTGTACCGCGAGTCGTCCTCGTCGTTCTCGGTCTCGCCGATCAGCTCCGAGAGGTGCGTCGCGGCGGAGTTGGCGATGTCGGTGGCCAGCGCGGCGGTCGGGGCGTCTGCGCGGACGACGAGGAGCACGGTGTCGGCCGTGTTCTCGGCCGACAGCATCCGTCGGATGTCGCGATCCGGGTAATCGTCCTCGTCGAGATCGAGATCGTCGCGCACGGCGTCGATGACCTCGGGGCTGTCTACCAGCGGCGGGTAGGACTTGATGCGCGCGAGGCTGAACTGGTTGCGTTCGAAGAGCGAGGCCTCGGTCGAGTCGACCCGCAGCAGCAGGGTCGACGTCGCGGCGTACGTCTCGGGGAGCATCTTGGTGACGAGCCACCCCATGCCCGCACCGAGCACGGCGAGCACGACGATGACCACCCATCCCTCGCGCAGGATCCGTCCGTAAGGGACATCTTCCATCGCCAACCCCCTCAGTCGAAGACAGGGCATAAACCTATCACTGGCCGCCGGGGCGACCGTTACGGGGCAGGGCGCTCGGGGCGGCCGCGCGAGACCACGAGCGCGCGCAGACCGAGACCGCCGAGCATCGATGCGGCGGCGAGGGCGAAGGGCAGGGTCGATGCCTCGGCGCCGAGCGCGATCATCACGACGGCGGCGGCGATCGCGAGGATCGTGTCGGAGAGGCGGATCACGAAGACCGCGATCTGCCGCCCTCCCACCGCGCCGAGTGCTCCGTAGGGGGTGACGATCGCGACCGACATCCCGTACGCGAGCCAGGCGATGACCGCGAGCGGATCGACCTGGACGTCGAACAGGAGCGGGCTCACCCAGGGGATCAGCACCACGGCGGCGACGCTCATCAGCACGGTGCCCAGCAGCAGGAACAGCACGACGCGATCGGCCTCGCGCACCGAGCCGCCCGCACCCGCCTTGTGCTGGTCGGCGAAGCGCACGAAGAGGAACGACGACAGTCCGCTGATCACCAGGATCAGCGGCGACGTGTAGGTGCGCGCGGCCTCGAGCAGACCGACGGCGGTGAGCCCCGCGCCGGCGAGCACGAGCAGTCGCAGCACCGTGAACAGGCTCGGTCGCAGCACCTGCTGCAGCCCGCGCCACATGCCGTAGCGCCAGACGGCGGCGAGGTCGGCTCCGCGCAGACCCACCAGGTGGCGTTCGCTGCGGGGCATGAGCCGCCAGCCGATGAAGGCGGCGGCGACCTGACCGGCCGCGATGCCGCCGAGGAAGGCGGCGAGCGTCAGGGTGCCCGTGACATGCACGGTGAGGATGACGGCGAGCGCGACGACGAAGCCCGCCAGGTCGGTGAGCGCCGTGCGCACGAACGACAGGTGCGCGATGAGCATGCGGCGCACGATCTCCTCCACCGCGAACGCCGCGAGCGCCAGGGCGAACAGAGCAGATTCGAGCACGTCGGAGAATCCGGTGAGCCAGGCGATGAGGAAGGACCCGACCGCGAGCAGCACTGAGGTGATGAGCAGCATCAGCTCGAGCCCGGCGCGGATCGCCCGCTGCGACCGTTCGAGCACGACGAGCGAGTCGCCGACGAGACCGGTCACGACGGCGGTCGCGACGATGACCACTCCGTACAGGATCGCGAAGCGACCGTACTCCTCGATGCCGAGCAGGCGCGCGACGAGGATCTGCAGCAGCAGACCGATGCCGGCCTGCGCGGCCTGTGCGATCACGGCCCCCAGAGCCTTGCGTTTCATCTCGCCTCCCCGCCGAACATCCTTGCACGCGAGCAGAGGTGCGCGAGTCCTACAGCTCGCCCGGCTTAATCGCCTCGGAGTCGATCGCGCGGATGATGCGGATCGTCGCGGTGTCGGGCTTCGGCTCGACGGCGGCATCCGACGGGCGGGACCTGCGCGGTGCGTAGACGACCAGGGAGTGGAACAGGAACCTCGCGAAGAACGCGACGATGAGCGACAGCCCGGTCGCGAGCACGCTGGAGATGTGCCAGGTCTCGACCATCAGCGCCATCACCGGGATGCGCAGAGCGGCCTCGGCGTTGTTGAAGGCGAAGGAGGCGGCGAAGCGACCGCCGATGCCGCGGGCGTCGGTGCGCATGTCGGCGAAGACGAAGCGCTCCTGCAGCAGGAAGTTGCCGATGATGGTGACCTCGGCGCCGATGATCGCCGCCCAGATGTAGGGGACCCCGGCCAGGGTCAGCAGCCACATGATGCCCAGGTTGGCGACGGCGCCGATCACACCGATCAGGGCGAACAGCGACATCTTGCCGAACCGCAGTCGGGCGAGGTGGGCGATGAAGGTGCCGCCCTGACGCAGGCTCGCCTTCGACGTGCCGTGCCTGCGCTCGCCGAACTCCATCGGCACCTCGGCGATGCGCAGATCCGTGCGGGCGAGGATCTCGAGGAGGATCTTGAAGCCCTGCGGCTTGAGCGCCGCCAGGTCGAGTCGGCTCCGATCGACGAGGAAGAATCCCGTCATCGGGTCGGTGCTGCGGGCGAGACGGATCGGGAACATGGCGCGAGTCAGCCAGGTCGCCGCCCGCGACACGCCGAAACGCACCGCCGTGCCGAGACCGCTGGTGTCACCGCCGCCCACGTACCGCGACGCGGCGACCACGTCGGCATCGCCGTCCGCGTGACGGGCGAGCAGGGCGGGCAGGAGCTCGGGCGGATGCTGCAGGTCGCCGTCCATGACGATGCAGAGGTCGGCGGCCGCGGCCTCGAGCCCGACCAGCACCGCCCCACCGAGACCACCGGTGTTGTGCTCACGGTGGATGACCCGCACGGGCAGCGGAGCATCCGCCGCGACCCTGGCGATCTCGGATGCGGTGTCGTCGCCGCTGTCGTCGACGAAGAGGATCTCCGCGTCGTACGCGGCGAGCGCGACCGCGGTGCGCGCAACGAGTTCTGCGACGTTGTCGCGCTCGTTGTAGGTCGGCACGATGACCGTGACCGGTGTCGCCACGAGCCTTTCCCTTCCCCCTGTGCAGACCGAAGAGCCCGCGTTGCGGGATCCATCGTTCCACGGGTTCCTGTGCGGGAGGAAACCGGCACCTGCTACACTCGCTCCGGTGCGGCTGTGGGAGTCGCTGGCGGATGGGGATCCGCCTCTGGGGAATTACTGATCTGGGGAGATCATGGGGACGCGCATCGGCTATGCCGTGGGTGCTTTCGACCTGTTTCACGTCGGGCATCTCAACCTTCTTCGTCACGCCAAGCAGCACTGCGACGTCCTCGTCGCGGGTGTCGTCAGCGATGAGATGCTGCGGCAGGTGAAGGGCATCGAGCCCGTCATCCCGACCGCCGAGCGCGCGGAGATCGTGCGCCACATCTCGTTCGTCGACGACGTGTACGTCGAGACCACTCCGTCGAAGATGGACTCCTGGCACGATGTGCGGTTCACGCACTTCTTCAAGGGAGACGACTGGCGCGGCACGGACAAGGGCCTGCGCCTCGAGCGTGACTTCGCCGAGGTGGGTGTCGAGGTCGTCTACTTCCCGTACACGGCGCACACGTCGAGCTCGTCGCTGCGGCGCGCGCTCGACGCGATCTCGGCGGGCGCCACGGTCGGTGGCACGCCCGTCCTCGCGACGCGCTGACACGCGGATCCGGCTCTCAGTTGGCGACGCCGAGCAGGCTCCGCGCCATCCGTGCGACGTGCGCCGGTGTGTGCGCGCCGAGCCAGACCGTCCACTGCAGCGGCGGCTCCGCGCACGTCCACTCGACGCACCATGAGTGCACGGCCTTGGCCAGTCGTTCGCCCTTGGCGTGCTGTCGCGCGCCGTCGCCTCGGAGGAGCCAGCGCACCGACATGCCCTCGGGCACGTCGATGTGCCGGAACTGGATGCGCGCCGCGGCCTCGATGAGAACCACGCCCTCCGCATCCCACGGCAGCCGTGCGGTGATCGCGGCGATGGCGGCGGCGTCCGTCGAGTCGCCCGCGATCAGCACCACGCCGTCGATGTTCTCCCAGTCCGGATCCTCGAGGTGTTCGCACGCAGTGGTCATATCTTCAGCATAGGTAAGGCTACCCTTACTACGCAACGCCGGTGACGCGGACGGATGCGGGACGATCGCCGTCTCGGCGCCCGCTCAGCCGAGCGGACGTACGCTGGAGGCATGACCTCCGCAGAATCCACGATCACCCTCTTCGGCGCCGACTGGTGCCGCGACTGCATCCGCACCAAGAAGCAGCTCGACTCGCTCGGCATCGAGTACACCTACGTCGACCTCGTCGCGGAGCCGGCGGCAGCCGATGTCGCCAAGGAGATCTCGGGGCGCACCAACATCCCCGTCGTGGTCTACCCGGACACCTCGCACCACGTCGAGCCGTCGAATGCCGACGTCGAGGCGAAGCTGCGCGAGCTCTCCCTCATCTGACCGGAGGCTCCTCCTCTGCAGGGGAGTCCCCCACCGCTACACTGGCGCGATGAGCTCCGTGGCTCGGCCGGAACGCGCGTCCGTCCGTCTCTCCCCGCGAACGATCGCGCTGTACGCGGTGGGCTCGCTCGGCACCGGCGGCTACGCCACCCTTCCCGGGCTGGTCCTCACCTACTTCCTCACCGACAACCTCGGTGTCGCGGCCCTCGTCGCGGGCCTGATCGTGACGGCGGCGAAGGTGTGGGACGTCGTGATCGATCCGCTCATCGGCGCAGCCTCCGACCGCCAGTACGCACGGATCGGCTCGCGTCGCGGGTTCATGGTCGTGGGGGCGCTCACGCTTCCGCTCTTCTTCGCGCTGACCTTCGCGGTGCCTCCGTCCTGGGGGCCCACCGCGGGAGCGATCTGCGTGTTCCTGGCGTTCCTCGCCACCGCCACCTCGTTCAGCCTCTTCCAGGTGCCCTACGTGGCGCTGCCCGCCGAGCTCACCCGCGGCTACGACGAACGCACGCGCCTGCTGGGCTGGCGGGTCGTCGTGCTCACCGCCGCGATCCTGCTCTTCGGAGCAGGCGGTCCCGAGCTGCGCCGTGCCGGCGCGGACCCGGTCGCCGGGTACCTGCTGATGGGCGTCGTCGCGGGCGTCGCGATCGGGGTCGGGATGCTCATCGCCTCCCGCACCGCGGATGCCGCCCCGCTGCCCGGCGCGGATGCACCGCCCGAGGCGGCCGTCGCCGCCACCGGGTTCCGCGCCCCCTACGCGGCCGGCCTGCAGACGCTGCGGCGCAGTCAGCCCTTCCGCGCGCTGCTGGGCACGTTCCTCCTGCAGGCTCTCGCGACCGGGACGATGCTCGCCGCCGCCCAGTATGTCGCCACCTGGGTGCTGCGCAGCGAGGATGCGGTCACCCTCGTGTTCCTGTCGCTGGTCGGCCCGGCCCTGGTCGCGACCCCCGTATGGACCGCGGTCTCCCGGCGGATCGGCAAGGAGCGGGCGTTCGCCGTCGCGAGCATCCTGTTCACGGCGGCCTCGGCGACGCTCGTGATCGCCGCCTGGCTCCCCGGCGGGTGGATGTACGGCTCGATCGGGATCGCGGGCATCGCGTACGCGGGGCTCCAGTCCCTGCCGATGGCGATGCTGCCGGACGTGATCTCGCACGACGAGCAGCGCAGCGGCAAGGGCCGGGCCGGCACCTTCACGGGCGTGTGGACCGCGGGCGAGACCATCGGCTTCGCCCTCGGTGCGACGACGGTCTCCCTGACGCTCGCGGCCACCGGGTACATCTCGACCGTCGCCGGCACGACCGCGCAGCAGCCCGACGCCGCCGTCACCGGCATCGTGATCAGCTTCAGCATCCTGCCCGCGGTGCTCATGCTCGCGAGCCTGCTGACGCTGCGTCGATACCGGCTGCGCCGCTCCGACATCGAGGCGTGAGGCATCGACGCGTGACTCGCGGGCGCGGCCTAAGCTGGGATCCCGTCAGAAGGAGACGCCGATGACTTCCGCGACCGCACCCACCGGATCGATGAGCCCGGAGCTGGACGACGGAGAGCGGGCCTGCCTCGATGAGGCGATCGGCGAGCTGCAGGCGGGCAGCCGCACCTGGGCGGCGCTGACCCTCGCGCAGCGCGTCACCCTGCTGCGCGGCGTGCGTACCGGCGTGGCCGCCGCCGCCGAGGACTGGGCCAGGACCGCCGCCGCCTCGAAAGGGCTCGACGGACGCCATCCGCTGCGCGGCGAGGAGTGGCTCAGCGGACCGTACAGCGTGCTGGGCGCCCTCGACGCCTGCATCGAGACGCTCTCACGGCTGGCGCACGGGACGAATCCGCTCGACGGCGTGCGCATCGACCGTGCACCCGGCGGACGCACCCGCGTGCACGCGTTCCCTCTGACCGGGATCGACCGCATCCTGCTCTCGGGCTACACCGGCGAGGTGTGGCTGAAGCCCGGCACCACCCCGAGCCGCGCCAGGGCGGCGGCCGGACTCGCGCAGCGCACGCCGTCGGAATCCGGGGGCGTCGGGCTCGTGCTCGGAGCGGGCAACATCACCTCCATCCCCGTGCTCGACGTGCTGTACGAGCTGCTCGCCCACAACCGCGTCGCCCTGCTGAAGGTCAACCCGACACAGGACGCCCTCGTGCCGGTGTACAAGCGCGCACTCGCCCCGCTGATCGGCCTCGGACTGCTGCGCATCGTGCGGGGCGGCCCGGCGGTCGGCGCCTACCTGACCGGGCATCCCGAGCTGGTGCACGTGCACATCACGGGTTCGGCGGCGACCTTCGACGCGATCGTCTGGGGGACGGGGGCGGATGCGGTCGAGCGCCGTCGCGCGAACACCCCCCGACTGCAGAAGCCCATCACGGCGGAGCTCGGTGGAGTGTCGCCGATCATCATCGTTCCGGGCGAGTGGACGGATGCCGACCTCGCCTATCAGGCGGAGCACGTCGCCACCATGCGCCTGCAGAACAGCGGCCACAACTGCATCGCCGGCCAGGTGGTGATCCTGTCGTCCGACTGGGCGCAGGCCGACGACTTCCGCACGGCACTCCGACGGGCGTACGCGAACGCCCCCGAGCGGCCGACCTGGTATCCGGGCGCGACGTCGCGGATGGACCTCGCGAACGACGCCTACCCCGGCGCTCTCGTCCTCGGAGATCGGCTGCTGGTCGAGATCACGGGGGGCGAGGATGCGGCGGCGCTGCAGCGCACCGAGTACTTCGCGCCCGTCCTCGGCGTCGTCTCCGTTCCCGGCACCGGGCAGGAGTTCCTCGACACCGCCGTCGCCTACGCGAACGAGCAGCTGCAGGGCACGCTCGGCGCGAACCTCCTGATCGACCCGGCGACCGAGAAGAAGCTCGGCGCCGGGTTCGACCGCTCCGTGGCGGCGCTGCGCTACGGCTCGATCGCCGTCAACGGCTGGACGGCCTTCGGCTTCCTCACGCCGACCCTGACCTGGGGCGCGTTCCCCGGAAGCACGATCGACGATGTCGGCAGCGGGATCGGCGTCGTGCACAACGCACTGCTGCTCGATGACGTCGAGCGGTCGGTCGTCCGTGCTCCGTTCCGGCCGTTCCCGCGATCACTGCCCCTCGCCAACGGCGGCGGACGCTTCACGATCCTTCCGAAGCCGCCGTGGTTCGTGTCGTCCCGCACCGGCGCGGCGGTGAGCGAAGGACTGACCCGCTTCCGTGCCGACGGCGGCATCCTCGGACTCCTGAAGACCCTGACGGGGGCGCTGCGCGCCTGACGATCGGCATCAGCCGGCCGATGTCGACGTCAGCCGGCGAAGCGATCGGTCGCTGCCCGCAGCGCACGCTGGATGCCGGGCTCGGCTGCCGAGTGACCGGCATCGTCGATGACCACGAAGTCCGCCTCCGGCCACGCCGTGTGCAGATCCCAGGCGGTCATCATCGGCGTGCAGACGTCGTGACGCCCCTGCACGATGACGGCGGGGATGTGTCGGATGCCCTCGACGCCGGCGATCAGCTGCCCTTCCGTCCACCAGCCGCGATTCACGAAGAAGTGGTTCTCGATGCGGGCGAACGCCGTCGCGGTGCGAGGGTCCGACATCGCCTCGATCTGCGCCGCATTCGGACGCAGCGTCACCGTCGACGCCTCCCACCGCGACCACGCGACGGCGGCGGGCTCGTGCACGGCGGGGTCGGGATCGAACAGCCGCCGGTGATACGCCCGGATCAGGTGCGAGCGCTCCAGCACCGGGATGGGGGCGATGTACTCCTCCCACAGATCGGGGAACAGTGCCGCCGCGCCGCCCTCGTAGAACCACTCCAGCTCCTCGCGACGCAGCGTGAAGATGCCGCGCAGCACGAGTTCGCTGACGGCATCCGGATGCGCCTGCGCGTAGGCGAGGGCGAGGGCGCTCCCCCACGACCCGCCGAACACCTGCCACTGCTCGACCCCGAGATTCCTGCGCAGCAGCTCGATGTCGGCGATCAGGTGCGCGGTCGTGACGAAGCGCAGATCGGCGTCCGGCGCGCTCGCATGCGGGGTGCTGCGGCCGCAGCCTCGCTGGTCGAACAGCACGATCCGATACACGGCGGGGTCGAAGAACCGCCGCTGCCAGGGCGAGGTGCCGCTCCCGGGTCCGCCGTGCAGGAACACCACGGGCTTGCCCTCGGGGTTGCCGCTGACCTCCCAGTACAGACGATGCCCGTCGCCGACGAGCAACTCGCCGGTCTCGTACGGCTCGATCGGCGGATACAGTGCGTCCAGGTCCATCGCCGTCGCCCTAGAGCTCTGCGCCGGACACGGTCAGCGGATCGGCGCACACGTCGAGTCCGTACTTGTACCCGCTGGCGAACCACCCCTGCCTCTGCGCGCTGGTGCCGTGCGTGAAGCTCTCAGGGTTCACCGATCCGGACGACTGCTGCTGGATGTTGTCGTCACCGACGGTGTTCGCCGCATTCAGGGCATCCGTGATCTCGGCCTCGGTGGGAGCCTGCAGGTAGGGAACGCCGTTCTTGTCCTTCTCCTCGGTCATCCGTCCGATCCAGGCACCCGCGTAGCAGTCGGCCTGCAGTTCGATGCGCACGCCGTTGCTGTCCGGGCCCGTGCCGTTGTTCGGGTACCGGTCCATCACGCCGGTGATGTACTGGATGTGGTGGCCCCACTCGTGGCCCACGATGTACAGCTGCGCGAGATCCCCCGCGGATGCTCCGAACTGCTGCTGCATGAGGTCGAAGAACGTCGGGTCGACGTAGACCGTCTCCTCGGGCGGGCAGTAGAACGGCCCCACCGCGTTCGACGCGGTGCCGCAGGCGGTCGAGGTCGCGCCGTCGACGATGATGAGCTGCGGAGCCCGGTACTGGTCGATGCGGTCCTCCCAGAACCCGTCGAGCGCGAGCTGCGCGCTCGCCACCCGACAGTCGACGTCCTCGTTCGCGTCCTCACCGGTGAGGCAGTTCTCGATCACGCTGCCGCCCTCGGGCTCGGAGCCGCCGCCGGTGGTGCCCGTGCCGCCGAGCAGACCGGTCAGATCGATGCCCAGAAGAGGCCCGGCGATGAGGGCGATGAGGCCGAGCAGGCCGACCCCGCCCGCCCCTGCCACGACGGCCCCGCGGCCCCGTCGGCGAGCGGTGTTGCCGGAGACGTCGGCGTCTGGGTTGAAGGTCATGCCATGAGGGTACTCCGCACGACGCCCCGCCCGGACCGCCTCGCCCGGACGTAGGCTCGGGTCATGACGACCACGATCACACTGACCGGTGCCGGCGGACAGATCGGATACGCGCTGCTGTTCCGCATCGCCGCCGGCGACCTCCTCGGGCCGGAGGAGAAGGTGCGGCTGCGACTGCTGGAGATCCCTCAGGGGCTGGGTGCGGCCGAGGGGGCGGCGCTCGAGCTGCAGGACGGCGCCTTCGGCCTGCTGGAACACGTCGAGGTGACCGACGACCCCGCCGTGGGATTCGACGGCGCCGACCTGGCGCTGCTGGTCGGCGCCCGCCCGCGCGGCCCCGGCATGGAGCGCGGTGACCTCCTCGCCGCGAACGCCGGCATCTTCGGACCGCAGGGTGCCGCGATCGCCGCACACGCCGCCGACGGCGTGCGCGTCACGGTCGTAGGCAACCCGGCCAACACGAACGCGCTCATCGCCGCGGCCGCGGCCGACGGCGTCCCCGCCGAGCGCTTCAGCGCCCTGACCAGACTCGACGAGAACCGCGCGAGGGCGCAGCTGGCGCAGACCCTCGCCGTGCCCGTCGACACGGTGCGCCGAGTCCCGATCTGGGGCAACCACTCCGCGACGCAGTTCCCCGACGTGTCGCACGCGACGGTCGCCGGCCGGCCGGTGACGGAGGCGCTCGAGCGCATCGTCGGCGACGTCCCCGCCTGGCTCGACGAGACCTTCATCCCCCGAGTCGCGAAGCGCGGGGCCGAGATCATCGCGGTGCGCGGATCGTCGTCGGTGGCGTCGGCCGCGAACGCGACGATCGAGCACGTGCGCGACTGGGTGCACGGCACCGACGACTGGACCTCGGCGGGCGTCGTGTCGCACGGCGAGTACGGCGTGCCCGAGGGCCTGATCTCGTCGTTCCCGGTGCGCGCGGTCGACGGAGAGTGGCGCATCGTCGAGGGCCTCGACGTCAGCGACTGGGCACGATCGCGCATCGACGCCTCCGTCGCCGAGCTGGCCGAGGAGCGCGAGGCGGTACGAGCCCTCGGGATGCTCTGAACGGTCGCCACGGACGGCTCCGGCAGGGCAGAATGGATCCCGGAGGTGCGCGATGAGCGAGACGATCGATCCGATGAAGACGACGGCATCCGTCGACGAGGCCCTGACGAGTCCGCTGCACCTGCCGCACGCGGCCGCGGAGTGTCCGAAGTGCTTCACCGAGCTGCAGCAGAACCGCGACTTCTGGGTCGCGCGCCCGGACGGGTCGCGCCTGGTCGGACTCGTCGTCTCGCGAGAGGGCATGCCCTCGGTCGTCGAGCAGCGTGAGGACCTCACCCGGTTCGGGGTTCCCATCGAGGGATTCCGTCACCCGGCCCCCGACATCCTCGAGTCCTGGAGCGACCGGCTCTCGCGCCTGATCGCGACGCTCAAGCCCGGCGACGTCCTCGTCGTGGCGAACATCAACGCCCTCGGGCGCGACGCAGAAGAGGGTGCCCGCACCGCCAAGGAGCTGCGCGGCCACGGCATCATCGTCAAGGTGCTGAGCCACGACGCTCGCCACCTGGCCGACGCCGCCCGCTGAGCCGCGCGGCACATCACCCCGGGCACAGTCGCCGACCCGCAGCCCCGTAGACACAGAGAGAGCCGGCTGTCACCCCCTGAGGGGCGACAGCCGGCTCGAACTCTCACCGCGGGATCACCAGCGGTTCATGTTCCTGTTCTCGTTCGCCTGACCGTCCTGCGAGTCCTGCGAGACCTGGCGTCCGATGTCGTTCAGGAGCGCCTTCATCTCGGTCAGGGCCGCGTTCCACTTGGCCTTGGCCTGGATGTACGCCTCGGAGGCCGAACCGGTCCAGTCCGCCTGGAGCGGCTTGAGCGCGTCCTCCATCTGGGAGAGCTTGTTGTCGATGTTGTTCGCGCCGCGAACGAGGTCGGCACCCGCCGTGTCGACGGCGCCGAACTGCATCTTGTATCCGTTACCACTCATGATCTTTTTCCCTCCGGTCTCAGCCGAGACGGCCCATGAACTTGTTCTGCGACTGCGCAGACGTGTCGTCGGTCTGCGTGTAGGCCGACTGCGAGTCGCGCAGGTTCTGCTCGAACTCGTCCAGAGCGTTCGTGATGCGGCGGGACTTCTCCTGCCACGCCTGGAAGGTCTGCGTGAACGCCGCGGCCCCCGCGCCCTGCCACGACGATCCGATGCTTGACAGCTGAGACTGAATCGAGTTCAGCTCGCCGATGATGTCCTGCTTCGAGCTGCTGACGATCCCGGCGCCCCGCTGCAGGGCCCCATCCGCTGCAGAAATCTCTCCGCTCACGGTCACCTCCTGGTCGTATGGGCGAAACCGCCCTGTGTGAGTCAGCCCCGGAGGGCCGTGCCGCCGATGTTTCGGTGACAAGTAACACCATACGGCGCTCGTGCGCGTATGCCCATGGGTAGCTCTGCCCACCCTGCATGCTGACTGCTCGCTACGGGTGCGACGTCGGGGCGAAGGCGAGCTGCATGGTCTGCAGCCCGCGTTCGCGGGTGATCACCCTGGCGCGCCCCGGCACCGCCGGGGTCGCCTTCACGTTGCCGATCAGCGGCCCCTCGTCGGGGCTGCCCGAGAGCAGGATGCCGGGAGCCGCGAGGTCGCGGAGCGTCTGCATGACCGGCTCGAACGTCGCCCGTGACGCGCCACCCGAGCGGCGGGCGATGATCAGGTGCAGTCCGACGTCCGTCGCCTGCGCCAGAAGCGGCTGCAGCACGGCGATCGGATTGCCGGACTGCGTGTTGACCAGGTCGTAGTCGTCGACGAGGACGTAGACCTCTGCGCCCGTCCACCACGAGCGGTCGCGCAGCTGCTGAGGCGTGATGTCGGGCCCCGGCATCCGCCCTCGCAGGTACTCGGCGAGGCCGCCCAGCTCGTCCGACGCCTGCTGCGCGGTCGTGTAGTACCCGGCGAGGTACTCCTCGGGGATCTCCGACAGCAGCGCACGCCGGTAGTCGACGACGAAGATCTGCGCCGACTGAGGAGTCGTCGTGCGCATCACCTCGTGCGCGAACGTGCGCAGGAAGCTCGACTTGCCCGACTGGCTGTCGCCGAACAGGTACAGGTGCGGGTTGCGCCGCACGTCGAACGCGGAGGGGGCGAGCGCCGCCTCGTCGACGCCCAGAAGCACCTGGTTCTGCAGCGGGGTGCCGGCAGCCAGCTGCTGCAGCGTCGAGAGCTCGAGCATCTCGGGCAGCAGACGCAGCTTGGGGCCGCGGGGACCCTTCCACGCCGCGTTCACGCGCTCGATCAGGTGTTCGACGCCCTCGCTGAGCGTGTCGGGATCACCGGAGCCGTCGACGCGCGGCAGAGCGGTGAGCATGTGGTGCTTCGACGGCGCGAGTCCGCGACCGGGGCGGCTGAGCGGCACGTTGACGGCGACCTTGCGGTCGATCTCCGAATCGCTGGTGTCGCCGAGGCGCAGTTCGAGCTTCGACCCGAACGTGTCGCGGATCGCGGTGCGGAAGTCCATCCACCGAGAGGTCGTCGCCACGATGTGCACACCGAAGGTGAGCGCCCGCCCTGCGAGCGACTGGATCTCGAACTCCATCTCGTCGAACTCGGCGCGGATCGTGGGCCAGCCGTCGATGATGAGGAACACGTCGCCGTAGCCGTCATCAGCCCGCCCCTGCGCGCGCAGACGCCGATAGGTCTCGATCGAATCGATCGAGTTGGCCGTGAAATAGCGCTCGCGCGCGTTGACGATGCCGACGACCTCCTGGAACATGCGTCGGAGGACGTCGGGCTGGTTGCGGCCGGCGACACCGGCGACATGCGCCATCTTGGCGAACGGCACGAAGGTTCCGCCGCCGAAGTCCATGACGTAGAACTGCACCTCCTGCGGAGTGTGCGTCAGCGCGATGCCGGTGAGCACGCTGCGGGCGAGGGTGCTCTTGCCGCTGCGCGCGCCGCCGACGATCGCGAGGTGGCCGCCCGCACCGGTGAGCGTCACCGTCAGCCGATCTCGACGCTGCTCGAGCGGTCGGTCCACGGTGCCCAGCGGAATCGTGAGAGGGCCGGCCTGCCGCCACCGCGGCGAGATCAGTCCGAGCTGCGGGTCTTCGACCAGATCGCCGAGCATCTCGTCGAACGTCGCCGGCACGTCGAGCGGAGGCAGCCACACCTGGTGGGCGGGCATGCTGCGCCCCTTCATCTGCGCGACGGCGATGTCGAAGGTCACCCGCTGCTCGGGCGCCTCGCCCCGCACGACGTCGAGGGCGGGAGCCTGATCCTCGGAGTTCTCCTGCTCGAGCACGGGTGCGGCCGTGAACGATCTGGCCTCGATCGCCCGGACCTCCGCCCCGGAACCGTCGGCCTCGGCCGTCGCGCCCGGCTTGCGCCGGCGGGTCTTGGGCGGAGCCGACACGTACGCGGCGCGGAACTGCGTGAGGGTCTCGGCATCCGACTTCAGGATGCCGTGGCCGCCACCGCCGGGGAGCGTGAACGCATCGGGGACGCCGATGACCGCGCGCGAGTCGGCACCGGAGAACGTCTTCAGACCGATCCGGTACGACAGGTGGGAGTCGAGTCCGCGCAGCTTGCCCTCTTCCAGCCGCTGGGTCGAGAGCAGGAGGTGCACCTGCAGCGATCGACCGAGTCGGCCGATCGCGACGAACAGCTCGGTGAAGTCGGGCTTCGCGGCGAGCAGCTCGGAGAACTCGTCGGCGACGATCAGCAGCGCGGGGAGCGGCTTGAGATCGGTACGACCACCCTTGCGGGCGGCCTCGTAGTCGGTGACGTTGGCGAAGTTGCCGGCGTCGCGCAGCAGCTCCTGGCGCCGGGTCATCTCCCCCTGGATGGCGTCCTGCATGCGGTCGACCAGAGTGAGGTCGTCACCGAGGTTGGTGATGACGGCGGAGACGTGCGGCATATCCGCCATGCCCGCGAAGGTCGCACCGCCCTTGAAGTCGATCAGCACGAAGTTCAGCGCTTCGGACGAGTGCGTCATCGCCAGGGAGAGGACCAGGGTGCGCAGCACCTCGGACTTTCCCGAGCCGGTGGCGCCGATGAGCATGCCGTGCGGCCCCATGCCCTGCTGGGCGGATTCCTTGATGTCGAGGATCATCGGCTGGCCGGTGCTCGTCAACCCGATCGGGACTCGCAGGCGATCGCGCGCGGAGCGGGGCTTCCAGGCCACATCCGGGTCGAAGTCCCGCACATCGGGGAGGTTCAGCAGATCGGTCAGCTCGGCGCTGATCGTGCGCGCGCCGCCCGCCTCCTCGTCCTGAGCGCTCTCACCGAGGCCGGTGAGACGCCGCGCCACCGCTTCGGCCGAGCTGATCCCGAGGAAGTCGGGGCTCGCCGGGACCATGCCCATGCTGCGGCGGGCGACAGTGAGCTTCTCCCCGTCGGCGCCGTCGAGGATCAGGCGGACAGTGAGCGGGTCGGTGAGCTCCGCCCATTCGCGAGCGATGTCGATGACGGTGACGCCGTCGACGCCGCCCTCCTCGTCGAGGAGGTTGCCCTGGGGCAGTTCGACGCCGTCGAGGATGACCACGATGTGAGGCATCGCGCCCCCGCCGCGACCGCTGACCGGTCCGCGCGAGCGGATGTCGGCGATCAGCGGCTCGACCTCGGCCCACGACGAGCCGATGCGGCGGGCACCGCCGACGGCGTCCTTGCGACTGTCGGACTGCGCGTGCGGCAGCCACTTCGCCCACTCCCAGTACGGCAGGTCGGCCGCCGAGGCGATGACGGCGACCTGCAGATCCTCGGGCGCGGTGAAGGTGGTGAGATGCGAGACCATGGCGCGGGCCAGCCCCCGCCCGCGCACGATGTCGCCGACGACCTCGATGCGCGCACACGTGCTGATGTTGAGTCCGAGCGGCAGGTCGGGCACCTGGTCGTGGGTGAGCACGAAGCGGTGCGCCGCCGATGCGCTCACCGGGTCGAGCTGGGCGAGCGGCGGGATGGGGGCCTCGTCGAGCGTCATGGCGAGCGGCTGAGTGGCCGTGCCCACTCGGGTCACCAGGAACTGCGGGTCACCGGCGGGGCGTTCCCACACGCGGGATCCCTCCTCGGCGACGAAGGGGAGCGAGTCGGGTGCGGGCAGCATCCACTCCTCGTACCGGCGCTGTCGCGAGGCGACCTCGCGCACCGCGTCTCGGGTCTCGGAGAGGTAGGCGAGGTATTCGCGTCGCGTGTTCTCGACGTTCGTCGAGTGCTGCGACTTCTGCCGCCACATCTGCCCGCCCACCATCGACAGGGCCATGAAGAGGAACAGACCGCCCATGATGTACGTGCGGGTCGCATCTCCGCCCTGAGTGAGCGAGAGCACCGCGACCGAGCCGAGGCTGCCCACCATCGGCAGGGCCATCATCAGGGTGTTCGACGCACCTTCGGGCTTGGGCAGCTCGGGCGCCTGCTGCAGCGTGAGCTGTCCGCCTGCCGGCGGTTTCGGCGCGCGGCGATTGCTGGTGATGCTCACGACTGGCCCTCCTCGAGTCACCTACTATTGTGTCAGGATGCCGCGCGGAACCGGCATTGTGCGTCGGAACATCGAGAGGCGAGGATGTCAGCGAAGACGATACGCCTCACCGTAGCTGATGCGAACGGGCGCAACGACCTGGTCGTCCCCGCCGATTCGACGGTCGCAGAGCTGCTCACGGTCGGCGGCGTCGACCTGAAGCGGTACGTCGGCACGACCACCTCCGGGGCGGCGATCGACCTCGACAGCGAAGTGTCGGTCATCCCCGGCGACGGCGGCGTGATCTGGCTGTTCGACCGCACTGCGACGGCGTCGGCCGACGGCTCCGACACGTCCGCGAAGGATGCGGCGTCCGCGGGGCAGCCGCGCAGGAACACCCTGCTGCTCGCTCTGCTGCTCGCGATCACCATGGTGCTCGTGTCGTGCGCGGTGATCATGCCGTCGGCGACCGTCGTCTCCGTGGCGACAGTGCTGCTGCTCGTCGGCGCGCTGACGTTGCTGGCCCAGCCGGTGCGGGACTCCACCATCTACGTCGCCTTCGTCGCGCCGGTGCTCGGCGGCGCGGCCGGCGCGGTCGCCCTCTCGGTCTTCCACGACACCGGCGCGATGATGGCCGCGGGTTTCGTGATGGGGGCGACGATCGCCTGCGTGCGTCACGCGCAGGCGCTGATGCGCGGGCGGCTGGCCGCCGCGACCACCGCGGTGATCGCGGTGATGTGGTCGGTGCTCGCAGTGCTGAACGCCGCCGCGTTCCTCGCCGGTGTCCCCGCCGTGGTGATCACGGCCGTGCAGGTCGCCTGCGCCGTGCCGGTCTTCCACTTCATCCGGGCCGCCGCCCTCGACGTCGACGCGAGCGAGCTCATCGATACGCCCTACGTCATCCGCGACGCGCAGGGTCTTCGACAGACGCCTCCACGGGAGCCGTCCCCCGTCGGAGCCGACACCGCACGTCGGCAGTTCCAACTCGCTCGCCGCAGATCCGAGGCGGGGATCGTCATCGCCTGCGCACTCGCTCTGCTGTCGACGATCTACACCGTGGTGGTCACGGCCGCGTCGATAGACACCTCCGGCCCCTCGGTCGAGACGTGGTGCGTCCTCGGCGGAGCGCTGGGCGTCGGATGCTACTTCCTGCTCACCGCACGGATGCTGCGCGACGGGGTCGCCCGGGCGGCCGCGCTCGTCACGGGAACCGTCGTCGCCGTGGCCTCTGCGGCGGCCCTGGTGATCGCACTGCAGCTGAGCGCCTTGCTCGTCGCCGTCGTCGTGATCATCGCCGGCGCGATCGTCGCCTCGCTGACCGTGCCGCTGGCTCGGGATTGGCGTTCCCTCGGCTGGTCCCGCACCGGTGACATCGTCGAGGGCCTGTTCCTCGCCCTGGCCCCCGCGGCGCTGCTGTACGGTTCCGGCATCGCTGGGCAGATCCTGGAGGTCTTCTCATGACCATCGCCCCTCCGGCCGCGCGACTGCGGCCACCGGCATCCCCCGTCCGCACGGCTGCGCCGGGGGTGCGCGCCACCGCAGGCCAGCGCGCAGGCGCCTACCTGATCGACATCGGGATCATCGCGGTCATCGCGACGCTGGTCTGGGTGCTCACCGGATCGCTCGTGCTCGTCGCCGTGACCGTGATCGAGCTGTGGGCCATCGGCTGGGTGTGGGAGGGCCACACCGGGGCGACGCCCGGGAACCTGATCTGCCGCCTGCGCACCGTGCAGCGCGACAAGGATGCCAGCGTCGGTGCGCGCGGCCTGTTCCTGCGCAACCTGGTGATGGGCCTCGCGCACGTGATCCCCGTGCTGCTGCCCGTGGGCCTCGCAGCCGCAGGGGTTCTCGACGGCCTGGGGCGCGCCCGCGTCATCGATGTGCGCAAGACCCGCAGCGCCGCGACGGACGGCATGTTCCTCGCACCGGATCTCGAAGCCAGGGTCACCGGGCCCGATGCCGCGGCGGGGGTCATCGCGGCCGCGCCGGGGGTCATCAGCCAGACGCCGCTGTCGCCGTCGCAGCCGGTCGTCGCGGCACCGGTCTCCGACCCCGTCGATGCCGGCAGCGTGGCCGTGTTCGAGCTCTCGGACGGCACCGTGATCGAGGCCACCGGCCTCGGCTACATCGGCCGCGCGCCCCGCGCTCCGGAGACCATTCCCGACGCGATCCTCGTACGCGTGCCCGACGGCACCCGCTCGCTGTCGCGCACCCACGCCGCCTTCGGCGTGGAGGACGGGAAGCTGTGGGTGCAGGACCTGGGCTCGGCGAACGGTGCGGCGGTGCGGCACCTCGGCGGCAGCGAGACCGAGCTGAGCGCGCACAACCCGTACTTCCTCGTGCCGGGCGACGTGCTGGTGCTCGGCGGCGACGCGGAGCTCGCGTATCGCCGAGTGGCCGGACGCGGCGCCCGACCGTCCGCACTCCCCTCGACACCCGCGACACCCGTGACCGAGGGGCCGGCCACGCCGAGTGAGCCTGCGGTGCCGACACCCGCGGTCGTGGCGCCCGCTGTCGTGACGCCGGCTGTCGTGACGCCGGCTGTCGAATCGACGCCCCTGGGATCTCCTTCCCCCGCCGTCGTGGATGCGGTGCCGGCCGCGGAATCGGCACCGCCCGCGACCCAGGCGCCTGCAGAGAGGCCCACGACGCGATCGGCCGCGCGCCTGACGCAGGCGGGCGCTCCGGCCTCCCAGGCGCCCGCGACTCCGGCCGCCGCCGCCGCTGTTCCGCCTGCGCCGACCGATGCGCAGCCGACCGCATCCCCCGTGCCCTCCGAGGCTCCGCAGGCGGTCGTCGCCCTGCAGTTCACCGACGGCACGACCGTGCCGATCACCGGGCTGGGGTACATCGGTCGCGCCCCGCGTGTGCCCGAAGGGGAGCATGCCGAGGCCGTGCTCGTCGCAGTGCCCGACGGAGACCGCTCGGTGTCGCGCACCCACGGTCGCTTCGGGGTGGTCGACGGTCAGCCGTGGTTCGAGGACCTCGGCTCGGGCAACGGCTCGTCGCTGCGCACGGCCGACGGCCGGTCGGGGCCGATGACTCCGCACCAGCGATTCGGGCTGACATCGGGCATGACCCTGCAGGTCGGCGACTGCCTGATCCAGATCGTCGCGGTCTGACGACGACGGCATCCACTTCCGTTCGGACAGCTCGCGCTCGCGTGGACGGGTCCGCTCACGCACCAATGGATCCGCTCACGCACCAACGGGTCCGCTCACGCGCTGACGGGTCCGCTCACGCGCTGATACGAGAAAAGCCGCTCACCCCACGGGTGAGCGGCTTTCTCTGTAGGACGTGAGGCCCCGGTCGAGAGTTCTTCGTTACCAGCCGAGCTCTTCGCGTCCGTCGGACGCCGAGCGGCCGGCAGCGCCGGCAGCCCCGAGATCGGGAGCGATCTGGTCGTCATCCGGTTCGACCTCGAAGGCGAGGAGGTCCTGTCCGCGGCGGCGGTTGCGCTTGTCGCTGCCGCCCCCGGCTCCGCCGCCGGCGGCCGCGCCGCCGACCATGCCACCGCGTCCGCCGTTCGCGGCACCCGACTGGGCGACGACGCCGCTCGCGCCTGCACCCGTCCCGGTACCGCCGACGCCACCCACTCCGCCGACTCCGCCGACGCCGCCGATGAGCCCGCCGCCAGCGCCGAGACGTCCGGCGAGGCCCGCGGCCGCGCCGCCGACGACGCCACCGGCACCGCCGACGAGGCCTCCTGCGCCGCCGACCGACCCGGAGGTTCCGCCGCCACCGCCACCGCCTCCGACCGTGCCGCCGACCCCACCGGTGAGGCCCGATCCGCCGCCGCCGCCGGTCACGCCGTCGGTGCCGCCGTCGACACGCGGCCGGTCAACGCCATCCGTGTCGCCCGGGTCGGGCCACGTCGTCTCCGGGGGCTCGGGCGGGTACACCGGGGGATCGACAGGCGGGTACACAGGAGGTTCGACGGGCGGGTACACCCGAGGCGGGTCGACGACACGCGGCGGGTCCGTCTTGGTGCCTTTGTCGTCACCATCGTCGATGCCGCCGACGACGCCAGGGCCCTCGTAATCCCCGGTGCCCGAGCCTCCTCCGTTGACGCCGGGATAGTTCACGGGAGAGTTGCCACCCGGGCCCTCGTTCTCCGAAGGGTCATCCGTAGGCTCCGGCTCGTCATAGTCCGTGACCGGCATGCTGTCGATGATCTCCTGCAGGCGCGTATCGAGAGCCGCTGCCATCTGCCGGGCCTGCTCCTCCTGGGCAGCTGCAGCCTCGTCCAGGTAGTACTGCTGGGCCTGGGCTGGCGTCATCGTGACGCCAGGACGGACCTGAACCGGGCTAGCCGTCTGCGCGGCGATGTCGAGGGTGCTCTGCTGTGCAGGCGACAGCTCTGCCGACGGCAGTCCGTCGACTCCCGTCGCCGTGCCTTCGAGCTCCGAGTGGGCCTGAGCGACCAGCGTGCCGAGCTTCTTCTGGTAGTCAGAGAAATCAGCGAGGCGGCGATGGATGTCGGTGAGCTTTTCCGCGATCTTCTCGCCCAGACCCTGCCCACCTTCGAACGATGTGATGCGCGCAGCTCGTCTGACGTCAGTTGCCACTGAACTCACCGCGGCTGTTGCCGCTTTCACCGAATCCGCCTGCGCACTGCGCATATTCTCAGCCACGAAGTTCGTGCGGTTGCTCTTCAGCCGGTTGAGACGATCGATGTTCTGTCCCATTGTCGTTCCCTTCAGACCTCGACGGTACGGTTTGAATCAGTCGTTCCGACGGTCCTGCGATAAAGAGCGTTGTGGGTCGACGCCTGCTGCTCGTCCAGCTTCGTGACGTCATCGACGGCCATGTCCAACGCGGCAGATGCTTCTTGCAGTTCAGTCTCGAGCCCTTGCAGCCATTTGAGTGCTGCCTCGTATCGCGATGAGAACGCGGCGGCGAGTTCGACAGACTTTCCGTCCTCCGTCCAGAGCGCAGACACGGGCCCGCTCTTCAAGCGCTCGAGCTCAGCTCTGGATGCGATGAGCGTCTCGTATGCGTCTCGAAGGACGCCCCTCTGCCGCTCGACTTCGTCCGCCGCCATGACGAACGGAACCAACTTGATCTTCATCACGCCCCCTCCAACGATAATGCGCATGATGATCGTAACCGCCGCCGTCGTCGTTGGAAATCCGAAGACAAAGCCCAAGACGCTGCTGCGCACTCCGAGCAAGCTCAGAAAGATATGGCGAAGGCTCAG